>NZ_JAUMTJ010000003.1:0-244261 GCF_032654765.1 Bradyrhizobium sp. 33ap4
TGGTAATAGGGGTTCTCGATCCAGCGAGCGCACAGCACCTCATCTGACAGGTTGTGCATGTGCTTCAAAATGAACAGCCCGGCGACTAGCCGCGTCGGCAAGCCCGGCTGTCCCGACCCTGCTTGGCACACCGAACTGAAGCGCTCATTCAGGATGTTCCAGTCGATCAGCGCTGCCAACCGCACCAGCGGATGACCCATGTCGATGATCTGATCAAGCGCCGGAAGCAACAGGTCTTTCTGGCGATCATCCCGCGGCTTGCTCATCGCATTCCCCAATGTCGACGACGCTGTCAGGGAATCACGAATCACCCAAAAGCAAAACCTAAAACGCAAGAAAGCGAGGTCCAATACCCCGCTTTCCTGCAAAATCGAATACTACATCAAGACCAATTCTGCTTATTTCTCAAGTCAATCCGCATTCTTCACGGACGACGACTGAGATTGCGCGCGGCGGACGGCATTCCGCCATGCCTTACGCCCTGAAGTTTCTCCGGTAGAGGTTCGGCTGCCGTCTGAGCTCGGTGCGGAGTTCGCCGACCCGCTTGGCGTCTTCCGCGGTGAACGGCGATGCCTGCGCGGTCCAGTCGTCTCGCTTGACGGGAATACATTGCGCGATCGGAGTCCCCTTGGGGAGGACGCCTCTGAAATTCCTGTCGTGCCAGTACGCCGGAAAGTGCACCCAATTGTCGGCATAGAGGTCGGAATTGACCAGGCCGCTGAGTGTGGTGAATGGCAGATCGAAGCGGTTGACGGGATGGGTGAAGTAGATCGCGTAGCCTTCCGGGGCTTCGACGGTCCACAAATTGTGGAATTTGAGAAAGAAGCGGCCCTCTTCAAACAGCGGAGTGCCGGTGACCTGACCCGGGTCGTGGAAGCCGATCGGTGAGCGTGGGAATTCCGGCGTGCCTCCCGGCGGCAGGTCCTGGTCCCAGGTGATTTCGCCGTCCTCGACCTTGAGATCGCAAACCAGCGGCAGCAAGAACCCGCAGGTCATCGCATCCACGAACGGCGGGCAGCGCTTGATGGTATCCTCGTCGTGCAGGTTGATCGAGGAGAAGGCCGTCGCCGGCATCGCCCTGAGCCAGTCGGGAACGCCCTGCGCCGCCGGTATCGGGGCCGGTATCAGTCCGTCAAGCTCCGTCGGGCAACGGAATTTGAGCGTCAGCTTGCTATTGGTCGACATTGGGCGCTCCGATTTCGGATCGACCTACATGAATGCGTCGCAAAGGTGAAGCGTGCGCTCACCGGCCAGGATCGCCGCTAGCTGACGAGATACTTCGCGACCGCCGGCTCGTTCCATTCGATGCCGAGCCCGGGACCCTTGGCGGTCACCGCGCCGTCGACGATTTCGGCGGGCCTTGTGAGGATCGCGCCGGCGAAGTCGAGGAACTCGAGCCAGTGCGCGGTCGGCGTCACCGCGAGCAGATGCGCGCTGACTTCCGCGAACAGATGGCTCGACATCGGGATCGAGGCGGCGTCGGCTTGTCCCGCGACTTGCATCCAGCCGGTGACGCCGCCGACCTTCATCACGTCGGGCATGATGAAGTCGGATGCGCCGGCCGCGATCGCTTCGGCAAAGCCGCGCGGAAACCACCAGTTCTCGCCGGCCTGGATCGGCGTCGGCGAGGTCTCGCGGACTTTTGCGTGGCCGGACAGGCTCTCCTGCGGCACCGGCTCCTCGATCCAGTGCAAATCGTAGGGCGCAAGGCGGGCGATGCGGCGGGTCGCCTCCGCCGGATCGAGCGACTGGTTGAAGTCGATCATCAACGCGATGTCGGGGCCGAGCAGGGCGCGCACGCCCTTCACGACGCGCTCGTCATTGGCGGCATCACCGTCGCCGCCTTTGATTTTTATACCGCGAAAACCCTGGTCGAGCGAGCAGCGCAGCGCGCGCTCATCGGCAACGGGATCGACCACGCCGTAGCTGTCATAGGCCTTGATCGGCTTCGCCGAGCCGCCAAGCAGTTCGACCAGCGGCCGGCCGGCGAGCTGGCCGAGCACATCCCAGTACGCCATGTCGAGTCCGGATACCGCCATGCCGACCAGGCCCTGCCAGCCGAGCAGCCGAAACTTGGCGTCCATTGCCTTGATCAGGTCGAACGGCGCGACCGGCTTGCCGATGAGCTCGCGGCCGATCTCCTCGATCAGATAGGCAAGAGGTTTAAGCGTGAGCTTGCTGTAGGCGAAGATGTAGGTGCGGCCGGTAACGCCTTGGTCAGTCTCGACATCGATCAGAACCAGCGGGCCGGAATCGATCACGCCGAAGGCGTTCTTCACAGGGCGCTTGAGCGGCACCACGACGCTTCGCGCCTTGACTGCGCGGATCGCTGCAACTGTCTGGCTCATGGACGTTTCCTCTTCTTGTTATTGGACACTGTACCATCGGACGAGCCGCGGCGCGGCCCAGTCGGTCGCGACCTGCTCGATCAGATAGCGGCCCGGATATTCGGCGAGGAAGGCGATGCGCTGGGTCTGGCCTGGCTCGATCGCGAGCGTGTCGAGCCAGAACGGCTTCCAGCCGTCGTCGAGCCGGTCGAGCAGACGGAAGTGATGGCCGTGCAGATGAAAGACGCTGGCGATCGGGCCGCGGTTGGTCAGCGCCAGCACCACCGGCCGGCCGGCTTTGGCCTGAAAGGCCGGCGCGGCCGATGGCTTGAAGTCCGCCGTGCGGAACCATTCGGTCGGCGTGCCGAGGGTTAGCTCGAACCTTGCGGCGCTCTTGAGATCGAGCTGGGCGGGCATGTCGTTGCCGGGCAGCGGCGGAGCCGGCGGGAACGGCGCCGGCCGCAGCGGCGGGTCGTTCGAGATGGCCAGCTTGCCGACCGGGCGGGCCTGCGTGCCGTCGTGCAGCAGGATCGGAAAGCTGGTTCCGGCCGGTCCGGCCGCGTCGACGAACACATCGGTGCGGCCGCCGGGAGCCAGTACCAGCGCACCGTTGCGGGCCGGAAACGGTTCGGCCGGCTGGCCGTCGATGGCCATCACACGGACATCGAGGTTCTCCAGCTTGATCGCCAGCACGCTGCGTTGGCTGCCATTGATGAAGCGGAGTCTGAGGCGGGCATTGGCCGGTGCCGAGATGTCGTATGAGGTTTTGCCGTTAATCGTATGAATTTGCGTCGAATCTTTTGGATCATTGCCGGCCGGGATTGCGCTTCCGTCCGGTCGCAGGCGCCACTCCTCGATCAGCAAGACCTCGTCGCGATCGACCGCAACCGGCGAGGTGCCGGTCACGATCAGCGGCCGCGGCCGTGCCGGCGCCGTGCTGCCATCGCCGATCAGCGGCTCGCACAGGAAGGTGCCGGCATGCCGAAGCGGCAGCTGGAAGCTATCCTTTGCCCCGGCGGCAAGCCGCGCCCGGGAGGCCAGTGGCTCCGCCGCCGCGACGCCGTCGAGCCCGCGGCAATCCAGCGCGGCCGCGACCGGCAGTTCATTGCCAAAGGTCACGTCGAGGACCTCGCCGCGCTTGAAGCGGAGGTCGCCGCTGCCGAGCGACCAGACCGGTATCTCCGGTCCGCCAGGACCCGGTCCGTCCGGACGAAGCGAGATGCGGTCAGGTTTGGCCTGGAGCGCGACCGCGATCCGGCCCTGCGCCGCGACGGTGGCCGGCAGAGCGGGGCAAAACGCCGCGGCGCCGAGGGCGGCGATCAGATCGCGCCGGGTGAGGGAAAATTCGGGACTTGCGGGAGGACTTGCCATCCAGCCGATGCGGACCATTTTCAAGAGTACCTGTCCAGTCGCGATCGGTCGCAGGGCGGGCTCAACAGCGGCCATTTTTTTACTGCGAACCGGTGGGCGCATGTTATAAGCCCGGCCGCCCGCGGCATCGCGGCCGGACTGGGATGCTTTTCGCGCGGGCGTGGCGGAACTGGTAGACGCGCTGGATTTAGGTTCCAGTGACGAAAGTTGTGGGGGTTCGAGTCCCTCCGCCCGCACCAAGCGCTTACAGCGTTTGCATGACGAATTCTTGGAGAACCTTTGGCCCCGATGGGGTGAGGGTTCGCCGAACCCACAGACGTTAGGCCGCAAGGCCCATCGTCGAACAGATTGAACACTGCCACGGCCGCTCGGGCCGCGGCAAAAGCGGAAGAAGATTGATACCATGCAGGTCACCGAGACCCTCAACGAGGGATTGAAGCACGAATTCAAGATCAGCGTCCCGGCATCCGATCTCGATGCCAAGGCGGACGCCAAGCTGGTCGACCTCAAGGACAAGGTCCGTCTCAACGGCTTCCGTCCCGGCAAGGTGCCGGTGGCGCATCTCAAGAAGATCTACGGCCGCTCGGTGATGGCCGAGACCATCGACCAGACCATCAGCGACACCAACCGGCAGATCTTCGAGGATCGCGGCTTCCGTCTCGCCGGCGAGCCGAAGATCACGATGCCGACCGAGAAGGACCAGGTCGAGGAATTGCTGTCGGGCAAGACCGACCTGACCTACACCGTCGCGATCGAGGTCGTGCCGCCGATCCAGCTCGCCGATTTCAAGTCGTTCTCGGTCGAGAAGCCGGTGGTCGACGTCTCCGACGCCGATGTCGACGATGCCATCAAGCGGATCGCGGAAGGCAGCCGCCCGTACAATGCCAAGACCGAGGGCGGGGCGGAGAAGGGCGACCGCGTCACCATCAGCTTCAAGGGCACCATCAACGGTGAAGCCTTCGAGGGCGGCACCAGCGAGGGCATCCAGGTCGTGATCGGCGCCGGCCAGTTCATCCCGGGCTTCGAGGAGCAGCTCATCGGCATCGGCACCAATGAGACTCGCACGCTGAAGGTCTCGTTCCCGAAGAACTATCTGAACGAGAAGCTCGCCGGCCAGCCGGCCGAGTTCGAGACCACCGCGACGCTGATCGAGGCGCCCGGTGAGACCACGATCGACGACGAGTTCGCCAAGACGCTTGGTCTGGAGTCGCTCGACAAGCTGAAGGAAGCCGCCCGCGAGCGTCTGACGGCCGAGTTCGCCGGCGCCACCCGCCAGAAGGTCAAGCGCGCGCTGCTCGACCGGCTCGACGAGAGCCACAAATTCGAGGCGCCGCCGTCGCTTGTCACCGAAGAGTTCAATCTGATGTGGAACTCGATCAAGGCCGAGATGGACTCGTCCGGCAAGACCTTCGCCGACGAGAACACCACCGAGGAAGCGGCAAAGGAGGAGTACCACAAGATCGCCGACCGCCGCGTCCGCCTCGGCCTCGTGCTGTCGGAGATCGGCGAGAAGAACAAGATTACCGTGACCGACGACGAGGTGTCGCGCGCCGTGATCGAGCGCGCGCGCCAGATGCCCGGCCGCGAGAAGGAAGTTTGGGACTACTACCGCAGCAACGCCCAGGCGTTGGCCCAGCTCCGCGCCCCGATTTACGAGGACAAGGTTGTCGACTTCGTCCTGGAGCTCGCCAATGTGACCGAGAAGAAGGTCACCAAGGAGGAGCTGTTCAAGGATGAAGACGCCGAGAAAACTGCCGCTTAATTTCGGCACCTCGCGTTAATGATGAACCGCGAAAGCGCGCCTCGCGACGGGTCCCGTCGCTAGGCGCGAAGACGCGAATCAGCTTGAAGGTCTGCGACCTGCCCAGGTGGCTAGTGCGGCGAGTTGACGGCCTTGTCGGCCGGAAATTGGCCCATATCTGGGTTAAGCCTTGAGGCAGTAGTCTTGAGCCAAGTAGTCTTGAGCAAAGTTCTGCATCACCCCTAACCCTTGGGTTCTTTCATGCGCGATCCCGTTGAAACCTACATGAACCTCGTGCCGATGGTCGTCGAGCAGACCAATCGCGGCGAACGCGCCTACGACATTTTCTCGCGCCTGCTGAAAGAGCGCATCATCTTCGTCACCGGTCCGGTGGAAGACGGCATGTCGACGCTGATCGTCGCGCAGTTGCTGTTCCTCGAGGCCGAGAATCCGAAGAAGGAAATCTCGATGTACATCAACTCGCCGGGTGGCGTGGTGACGTCGGGTCTTGCGATCTACGACACGAT
The DNA here is from genome assembly GCF_032654765.1 of Bradyrhizobium sp. 33ap4. Lineage (NCBI taxonomy): Bacteria > Pseudomonadati > Pseudomonadota > Alphaproteobacteria > Hyphomicrobiales > Nitrobacteraceae > Bradyrhizobium > Bradyrhizobium sp. 33ap4. Next base: position 5,967 of record NZ_JAUMTJ010000003.1, read on the forward strand.
GCAGTTCATCCGTCCGCCGGTATCGACGCTGTGCACCGGGCAGGCGGCCTCGATGGGCTCGCTGCTGCTGGCTGCGGGCGAGAAGGACATGCGCTTCACGCTGCCGAATTCCCGCATCATGGTGCACCAACCCTCCGGCGGCTTCCAGGGTCAGGCCACCGACATCATGCTGCACGCGCAGGAGATCCTGAATCTCAAGAAGCGCCTCAACGAAATCTACGTGAAGCATACCGGTCAGACCTACAAGGCGATCGAGGACGCGCTGGAGCGCGACAAGTTCCTCACCGCCGAGGACGCCAAGGCGTTCGGCCTCGTCGACAAGGTCATCGACAAGCGTCCGGACGATCCGGCCGCCGCGAAGGCGGCCTGATCTGGGCAGGCATCTCGAGGCGTCGGTGTGATCTCCACATTGACGCCTCACATAACCGGCAAAAGCAGGGTGCTGGACCCGCCGGCGGGTGCATGCGCACAGCGGAAAGTTCCGCTTTCGTGCTCATATACCGACGTGGTAATCCCGCAACGTTCCGTGGATTTCGACGCGTATTCCACGTGCGATCGTTGAAAATCACGGTATTGTCACGGTCTTGAGCCGGCCATCCGATTAGCGAATTCTTGATAGTCGGGTGCCAGCATGGTTGGCTGTGATGCATCGGCTATGATCGCGGAGATTCGAATAAACCGTGATCCACACGGTCAGTATTGCGTAAGGGTCTTTTTTGGTACGGAATTTGCTCTATCTACCCAACAGCCCGGTTGTGTGCCGGATTGGGTCGATCTGGCAAACAAGATCGAACGGCGGACGGAGATAATGAATGAGTAAGGTCGGCACGAGCGACGCCAAGAACACGCTATATTGCTCGTTCTGCGGCAAGAGCCAGCATGAAGTTCGCAAGCTGATTGCCGGACCGACTGTCTTCATTTGCGACGAGTGTGTCGAACTGTGCATGGACATCATTCGCGAGGAGAACAAGTCCTCGCTGGTGAAGTCGCGCGACGGCATCCCGACGCCGAAGGAAATCTGCAAGGTCCTGGACGACTACGTGATCGGCCAGAGCCATGCCAAGAAGGTGCTGTCGGTCGCCGTCCACAACCACTACAAGCGGCTCAACCATCAGACCAAGCACAACGACGTCGAACTGGCGAAGTCGAACATTTTGCTGATCGGTCCGACCGGTTCGGGCAAGACGCTGCTCGCGCAGACGCTGGCCCGCATCCTCGACGTGCCCTTCACCATGGCTGACGCGACGACGCTGACTGAAGCCGGCTATGTCGGCGAGGACGTCGAGAACATCATCCTGAAGCTGCTGCAGGCCGCCGACTACAACGTCGAGCGTGCGCAGCGCGGCATCGTCTATATCGACGAAATCGACAAGATCAGCCGCAAATCGGACAACCCCTCGATCACCCGCGATGTGTCGGGCGAGGGCGTCCAGCAGGCGCTGCTGAAGATCATGGAAGGCACTGTGGCCTCGGTCCCGCCGCAGGGCGGCCGCAAGCATCCGCAGCAGGAGTTCCTGCAGGTAGATACCACCAATATCCTGTTCATCTGCGGCGGTGCGTTCTCGGGCCTCGAGAAGATCATCTCCGCGCGCGGCCGCTCGACCTCGATCGGCTTCGCGGCGCAGGTGCTCGCGCCGGAGGACCGCCGCACCGGCGAGATCTTCCGTCACGTCGAGCCGGAAGATCTGCTGAAGTATGGCCTGATCCCGGAATTCGTCGGCCGTCTGCCCGTCGTTGCGACGCTGGAGGACCTCGACGAGACCTCGCTGAAGAAGATCCTGACCGATCCGAAGAACGCGCTGGTGAAGCAGTACCAGCGGCTGTTCGAGATGGAGAACATCGAGCTGACCTTCGCCGACGAGGCGCTTGGCGCGGTCGCCCGCAAGGCGATCGAGCGCAAGACCGGCGCGCGCGGCCTGCGGTCGATCCTGGAGAGCATCCTGCTCGAAACCATGTTCGATCTCCCGGGCCTGGAAGGCGTCGAGGAAGTCGTGATCTCGCGCGAGGTCGTCGAGGGAACGGCGCGTCCACTCTACATCTACGCGGATCGTTCCGACCGCGCCGTCGAGAGCAGCGCGAGCGCCTAAACGGCGCTCGTCTCGACCCGCCAAAAATGCACGGCTGCCGGACGCTCCGGCGGCCGCCGTGGCGCAGCAGCGGCGCCCTTACGGCGTAGCAGCAAATGCTTGTTTAGCCTATATTTCCCGACACTTCTGAGACTTGACACCCCCCCGCCTGATAGCCACCTAATGCTATCGGTGAGGGATCTCATCCGTTGAGATTCGTCGCTTCACGATGCGGAATAAGCGGCTGCCGACGGCATTCTCATTCCGCATCACCAAGGCACCTTGTGGCGGTTGCGCAAGCAGGCGGACTGCGTGCAAGGGGGCACAACAAAAGGATTAGGCCATGACGACCTCAAAACCCCGGCCAACGATCGTCCACGGCGAAAGCCACTCCTATCCGGTGCTGCCGCTCCGCGACATCGTCGTCTTCCCGCACATGATCGTGCCGCTCTTCGTCGGCCGCGAGAAATCGATCCGCGCGCTCGAAGAGGTGATGAAGAACGACGCGCTGATCATGCTCGCGACGCAGAAGAACGCGTCCGATGACGATCCGGCACCCGATTCAATTTACGAGACCGGTACGCTCGCCAGCGTCCTGCAGCTCCTGAAACTGCCCGACGGCACCGTCAAGGTGCTGGTCGAGGGCCTCGAGCGCGCGCGCGTCGAGAAGTATTCCGACCGCAGCGAATATTATGAGGCGACCGCGGTCGCGCTCGCCGACACTGACGCCAACTCGGTCGAAGCCGAGGCCCTGGCGCGGTCGGTCGTGTCCGACTTCGAAAGCTATGTGAAGCTGAACAAGAAGATCTCCGCCGAAGTCGTCGGCGTGGTTCAGGCGATCACCGATTTCGCCAAGCTCGGCGATACCGTTGCCTCGCATCTCGCGGTCAAGATTGCCGATCGGCAAGCGATCCTGGAGACGTTGTCCGTCACGCAGCGCCTGGAGAAGGTGCTGGGCCTGATGGAGAGCGAGATCTCGGTGTTGCAGGTCGAGAAGCGCATCCGCTCGCGCGTCAAGCGCCAGATGGAGAAGACCCAGCGCGAGTATTACCTGAACGAGCAGATGAAGGCGATCCAGAAGGAGCTCGGCGACGACGAAGGTCGCGACGAGCTGGCCGATCTGGAGGAGAAGATCTCCAAGACCAAGCTGTCCAAGGAAGCGCGCGAGAAGGCCCAGCACGAGCTGAAGAAGCTGCGCCAGATGTCGCCGATGTCCGCGGAAGCGACCGTCGTGCGCAACTATCTGGACTGGCTGCTGTCGATCCCGTGGGGCAAGAAGTCCAAGGTCAAGAAGGACCTCGAGGCCGCGCAGGCGGTGCTGGACTCCGATCACTACGGACTCGAGAAGGTCAAGGACCGTATCGTCGAGTATCTCGCGGTGCAGTCGCGCGCCAACAAGCTGACCGGACCGATCCTGTGCCTGGTCGGGCCTCCCGGCGTCGGCAAGACCTCGCTCGGCAAGTCGATCGCGAAGGCCACGGGGCGCGAATTCGTGCGCGTGTCGCTCGGCGGCGTGCGTGACGAGGCCGAGATCCGCGGTCACCGCCGCACCTATATCGGCTCGATGCCCGGCAAGATCATCCAGTCGATGCGCAAGGCGAAGACCTCGAACCCGCTGTTCCTGCTGGACGAGATCGACAAGATGGGCGCCGATTTCCGCGGCGATCCGTCGTCGGCGCTGCTTGAGGTCTTGGACCCCGAGCAGAACTCGACCTTCAACGACCACTACCTGGAGGTCGACTACGACCTGTCCAACGTGATGTTCATCACGACCGCGAATACGCTGAATATTCCGGGCCCGCTGATGGACCGCATGGAGATCATCCGGATCGCCGGCTACACGGAGAACGAGAAGGTCGAGATCGCGCGCAAGCATCTGATCCCGAGCGCGCTCTCCAAGCACGGTCTGGACTCCAAGGAATGGTCGATCGACGACGCGGCCTTGCTCTTGATGATCCGCCGCTACACCCGCGAAGCGGGCGTGCGTAACCTGGAGCGTGAGCTCTCCACACTCGCCCGCAAGGCGGTGAAGGAGCTGATGATCTCCAAGAAGAAGTCGGTGAAGGTCACCGAGGCGAACATCGAAGAGTTCCTCGGCGTTCCGAAGTATCGCTTCGGCGAGATCGACGACGAGGATCAGGTCGGTATCGTCACCGGTCTGGCCTGGACCGATGTCGGCGGCGAGTTGCTCACCATTGAAGGCGTCATGATGCCCGGCAAGGGCAAGATGACCGTCACGGGCAATCTGCGCGATGTGATGAAGGAGTCGATCTCGGCGGCGGCGTCCTACGTCCGCTCGCGTGCGATCGTCTACGGCATCGAACCGCCGATGTTCGACCGCCGCGACATCCACGTTCACGTGCCGGAGGGCGCGACGCCGAAGGACGGTCCGTCTGCCGGCGTTGCGATGGCCACCGCGATCATCTCGGTCATGACCGGCATTCCGGTCCGCCACGATGTCGCGATGACCGGCGAGATCACGCTGCGTGGTCGCGTGCTGCCGATCGGCGGTCTGAAGGAGAAGCTCCTGGCCGCCGCCCGCGGCGGCATCAAGACGGTGCTGATCCCGGAGGACAACGCCAAGGATCTCACGGAGATTTCCGATGCGATCAAGGGCGGCATGGACATTATTCCGGTCTCGCGGCTGGATGAGGTCGTCGCCAAGGCGCTGGTCCGCGTGCCCGCGCCGATCGTCTGGGAAGAGGAGACCAGCAAGGTCGACGTCAAGCCCGATGCTTCCGATGAAGCGTCCGGCGGCCTGACGGCGCACTGAGCGAGCTCAGATCGACATAAGAAAACGGCGCCTTCGGGCGCCGTTTTTGTTTTCGCTGTTCGCGATCAGGTCGGGAAGGCTGCGGCTCTGTCCGCGGCGGCAAAGTGCGCCATCTGATCGGCATGCGCTTTTGCGAAAGCCGGCCGGGCCGTGGCGCGCGCAACGTAGTCGCGACACGCGGGATATTCCGCCAGTCCGTCGAAGCGGTCGACCAGGCGCAGCACATCCGCCATGAGAATGTCGGCGACGGAGAATGCCCCGGCCAGCCATTTGCGGCCCGCGAGCACCGGCTCCATGTGCCTGAGCCGGGATTGCAGGAAGCCGTCGAAGCGTGTCCATGCCGACGTGCCGCCGCTCTCGCCCGAGAATACCAGGAGCGACCAGGGCAGGCTCGCCATCTCGACCGAGTTGAGCGCTGCGAACAGCCATTTCAAAGAATCGTTGCGTTGGTGCGGATCGGTCGGCAGCAGCGCGTCGCTGCGCTCGCCGAGATGCAGCAGGATCGCGCCGCTCTCGAAGATCGAGATGTCGCCGTCGGTCAGCCACGGCACCTGGCCGAACGGCTGGTGCGCGAAGTGCTCGGCGCTCCGATCGCGAAATGGCACGCTCACGACGCGATACGGCAAGCGCGCCACTTCCAGTGCCCAGCGCACCCGGAGGTCGCGCACAAATCCCCGCGGCATCTCCGGAACCCAATCGAAGGTGGTCAGGGTCAGGTCGGCCATTGGGTATCTCCATTTGCTGGCTTCACAGGCAAAAGGACGAACGAATGGCGCGCGTTCCGACACCCCGACGGGCTTTTTCGTCGTTGCGGTACGGAACGATCGAGTTGCCGACGTGGGTACGCCGGCGCCGGAACTAGTCTTTCCTCTCGACGACGAAATTGCCGATCGCGCCGAGTGCCATCAGCACGCTGGTGCCGAGGAACACTGCGGGCATGCCGATATGGCCGCCGATGAAGCCGCCGCCGAGCGGGCCGATAACCTGGCCGGCATATTGCGCCGAGATCGAATAGCCGAGCATGCTGCCGGTGACCGCATCGGGCACGTTGTGCCGGATCACGCTCGCGATGCAGGGCAGGAGGCCGCCGAGCGCGAGCCCCATCAGGAAGCGCAGCAGGATCAACTGCCAGCCGCTGACCACGAAGGCCTGCGGGATCAACAGCAGCGCGGAGACAGCAAGGCAGATGGTGATGATCCGCCAGTGGCCGACCCGATCGGCCAGCTTGCCGAGATGCGAGGACGACAAGAGGCTGCCGAACGCCGCCGCCGACATCACGAGGCCCGCGACGAACGTCACCTGCGGTGCTTCGACCAATTGCGCGACATAGACCGTGATGATCGGCTCGATCGACATGTTGGCGGCCATCAGCAGCAGGCCGGTTCCCCACATCGCGACGACGGGGCGCTTGTCCGGGACCAGCGACCAGCCGCCACGCGCCTTGCCGCCTTTCGCGGTCTTCGGGCGTGCTTCCTCGCGGATCAAAAAGGTCGTGCCGAGGAAGGTGAAGAAGATGACGCCGCCGATCAGGAAGAATGTCGCGCGGATGCCGATCAGGCCCGGCAGCACGCCGCCGATCAAGGGACCGACCAGGCTGCCGGCCATGATGCCGGCCGACAGCACGCCGATCGCCCAGCCGGACCGCGCTTTCGGCGTCTGCGCCGCGACCAGCACGGTCGAACCCGACGCGTAGCCGCCGAGCAGGCCGGTCAGCAGCCGCAGGCCGACCAGCTCATAGACGTTGTGCGCCATGCCGATCAGCGACATCGCGATCGCCATGCCGAGGCTGGCGCGGATCAGCATCAGCTTGCGGCCGTAGCGATCGGCGAGCCGTCCCCACAGCGGCGCCGTCAGCGCCGCGCTGAAGAAGGTTGCGCCATAGGCGACGCCCGACCATTGCACGATCGCGGCATGATCGGTCACTCCGAGCTGCTCGACATAGAGCGGCAGGAACGGCAGCAGCAGTGTCATCCCCACGATTGTCGTGAAGGAGCCGAACACGCAGACGATCAAATTGCGTTTCCAGGGGCCCGCGTCGAGCAGGGCTTCGCGATCGACTTCGATGTTCATGTCAGCGCAGCCCGATCACGGCGAAGCCGCGCGCTCGCAGGCCGCGGCGATCCTCGTTCAGCGAACGCAGCAGGCGATCACGGGTATCGGTGATGTGGTCGGCGGCCTCGCGCGCGGCGGCCTCCGGATCGTTGGCCTTGATGAAGCCGAGGATGCGCCGGTGCTCGCGCCAGGCCTGCTCACGCGAGGGCTCGGTCCACACTTCCAGCCAGCGCGCCCGCGACAGCCTCGTCATGGCGCCGGCGATCGCCTTGACGATGAAGGGATTGCCGGAGAGCCGCGCGATCTCGACATGGAAATCGGTGCCGACCCGATGCCATTCCTCGCGCGGTGCGCCGGACTGGCAGGCATCCAGCATCTCCTCGACGCCGGCGATATCGGCTGCGCTCGCCCGCGCGCAGGCGAGGCGCACCGCCGTCGTCTCCAGCGGAATCCGGAACTCGGCCAGCGCCTCCAGCTCACCGAGGTCGATCGGTGCGACGATCCAGTTGCGGCCGTCGCGGCGCACCAGCTCTTCGCCTTCGAGCCGGACCAGCGCGGCACGGATCGGCGTGCGCGACCCCTCGAACCGGCTCTCCAGCCAGCGCTCGGTCAGTCGCTCGCCGGGCCCCAGGTCGAGCGACAGGATCATCTCCCGGAGCTGGTCATGAATCTGAAGCATCTGCGACATGGCGCCGTCCTTTGGCCGCTCGTTGGCGGCGCGGAATCTACATCAGGCGGCTTTCGTATCCCGATTTGGTATCCCAAACAAGGCGCCTATGGGATACCACGTTGCTCCGTTAAAGGAGGTGGGCCGAGAGCCAGGCCCTGGACGATGGAACCGCGCCCACGGCGGTTGCTTTGTTTGACGGAATTGGAGAGCGCTACATGCGTATCGACGGGCAATGCCATTGCGGGGCTATCACCTATCAGGCCGAGATCGACCCCGAATGCGTCTCGATCTGTCATTGCACGGACTGCCAGGCGCTGACCGGCTCGCCCTACCGCGTCACGGTGATCTGCGACGCCGAACAGGTGCGGCTGATCGGAGGTGCGCCGAAGGTCTACGGCAAGCGGGGCGATAACGGCCGAATCCGCTTCCAGCACTTTTGCGGCGATTGCGGTTCGCCGCTGTTTACGAGCGGCGAGGACGGCGGGCCCGACGACTGGGGCATCCGCTGGGGCAGCATTCGCCAACGCGGCCAATTGAGCCCGCGACGCCAGGTCTGGTGCCGCTCCGCTGCGCCATGGATCAATGATCTCAAGGAATTGCCAGCGCACCCCAAGGACTGGAGCTGACGGATTGAGGTTTTGCGGCCTTGCGCCTCGGGGGCAGGCGAGGCTAAAGAGGCGCGCAGGTAAGGGCGGCTAGCTCAGCTGGTTAGAGCATCTCGTTTACACCGAGAGGGTCGGGAGTTCGAATCTCTCGCCGCCTACCAGCCTTCGCACCTCACGGGCTACGGCTGGGCAAGCCAGCCTGTGAGCACGAATTCATCCGCTTGTTCGGTTCGCAGGGCGAAGGCTGTCGCACCGAAGCTCGAAGAGCGCAGGCGGACCGGCTGCCTGAATGTGCGGGCGTGCTTCCCCGTTTTGGATCCAGCCCTATGGCTGAAGCATCCTGATGGTCGCGATCGGCCACTTCCCGATGTGGCCCTTGATCGAGATGCGCAACCCATGAGATTCGTCGAGAAACACGCCCTCGACGGTCCCTGCGGTTCCATCGGTGAGAACCGCGGCTCGTCCGACCAGCTCGGCCTCCGCTTGCACATGCTCGCGCAGGATGACGGTGGCGCGGTGTTTCACGAGCTGCAAAGCGGCCTCTGGTTGATGAGCCCTACGGAGTAAGGCCATTGCATCGCTCTCGGTGAACGCGCGGAGAGGGCGCGATCCCGGCCGTGGAGTAGTCTCATGGGGATGGCCGGGACCGCGCTTGCTCCGCGCTGGCGTGCCGAATGTCATTCGATCCCCGATGGTGCGAAAGGTGCCGAAAGTCACGCGCTCCGATTTGATGCCGACGCTGCAGCGATGCTATTCTGTCCGCCTAACCGGGAACTTGATGCATGCGCAAACTCGCCGCGATTTTTCTTCTCACCATGATTGCCGGACCCGCATTCGCACAGTCGGATCACGTTCAGCGCTATCGCGAAGAGGTCGAGAAGTCGCCGGCCGATGCGGCCAACGAGGCGCGCCAGCAGCGCGCCTATCAGCGGGCGCTCAGTGGTGTGCCGGATCAGAAGCCGACCGATCCCTGGGGCATCGCGCGCAGCGACGGGCAGGGCGCGCCCAAGGCGAATGCCGCGAAGCCGAAACCGGCCAAGCCCACGAGCGCAGCCGCCAAATAGAGCTCCGAGCGCGGATCAGGTCGATGAAATACTACGTCTGCAAATTGACCGGACCGCGCCCGACCTTTCCTCAGGATATGGCGCCGCAGGAAGCCGCCATCATGCAGGCGCACGTCGCCTATTGCGGCGAACTGCTGCAGGCCGGCAAGGCGCTGGTGTTCGGACCGGTCGCCGATCCCGCCGGGGTCTGGGGACTCGGCGTGCTGCAGTTGCCTGACGATGCCGATCCGCAGGAGATCGTCGCCAACGATCCCGTCACCAAGGCCGATGCCGGATTCACCTATCAGCTGATGCCGATGCTGCGCGCCGCGACGCGCGAGACTTGCTAGGGCATGATCCGGAAAAGTGCGAAGCGGTATTCCGAAAAGGATCATGCCCAAGCATGAGACGACAGAAGCTTCCTAACGAGGTTTGGATCGCATGAACGCTGGCCATCCGCAGAACGCCGACCAGATTGCTTATTGGAACGGGCCGGGCGGTCAGCGCTGGGCCACACGGCAGGCCGCGCAGGATATCGTGCTGCAGCCGGTGCTCGACCTCCTGATCGATCGTGCCGCGCCGAAAGCCGGCGAACGCGTCGTCGATGTCGGCTGTGGCAGCGGCGCCTCGAGCTTCGCGCTGGCGGCCAAGGTCGCGCCCACAGGTCACGTGCTCGGCGTCGATGTCTCGGAGCCGATGCTGACGCGGGCGCGGCAGAGCGCGCCGCAGGGTTTGCCGGTCGAGTTCGCGCTGGCCGACGCGACCATCTATCCGTTTGTCAGCGAGAGCTTCGATCTGTTGGCCTCGCGCTTTGGCGTGATGTTCTTTGCCGATCCCGTGACGTCGTTCGCCAATCTGCGCAAGGCGATGAAGCCGACCGGCCGTCTCGCCTTCGTCTGCTGGCAGGAGCCGCGCGAAAATCCGTTCTTCATGACGCCGCTTGCTGCCGTCTACAAGCACGTGCCGAAACTGCCGCCGCTAGGGCCCGAGGATCCCGGCCCGTTCGCGTTCGCCTCCGAGGCCCGGGTGAAGCGGATCCTGGGCGAAGCCGGCTTCTCCGGCATTGCCATGGAGCCGTGCCGGGTTGAGCTTGATGTCGCGACCGGGCGCGGCATCGATGCCGCGATACAGGGCGCGCTCGAGATCGGGCCGGCCAGCCGCGCGCTGGAAGGGCACCCTGATGAGGTGCGCGCTGCGGCGATCGCCTCGATGCGCGAGGCGCTGGCGCCTTTCTTGAAGGGCGATGCGGTGCTGCTGCCCGGCGCGATCTGGATCGTGACCGCGCGGGCATAGAACTCTCGGGACCAAGCACTCCGTCATTGTGCGCGCGAGCAAGCAATCCATCGCGCCGCATATGTGCCAACATGGATTGCTTCGTCGCTTCAGTGCAAAATTGCTTCGCAATTTTGTCGCCGAGCTCCTCGCAATGACGGAAGAAAAAGGAGCCGCGACTCCTACGCCCGCTCTTCCCAGATCATCGCCAGGTGCACGATGGTCTGCACGGCTTTCTCCATGTCCTGCCGGCTGACCCATTCGAGCCGCGAATGGAACGCGTGCTCGCCGGCGAAGATGTTCGGGCAGGGCAGTCCCATGAAGGACAGCCGCGAGCCGTCAGTGCCGCCGCGGATCGAGGTCTTCACCGGCGTGAGGCCGGCGCGCTCGATCGCCTCGATCGCATAGGCCACGATCTGGGGGTGGCGATCGATCACGTCTTTCATGTTGCGGTACTGCTGCTTGACCTCCATGCGGTAGGTCGAGCGCGGATAGCCCTTCATGACATCGTTCACGATGTCCTCCAGCAGCGCTTCCTTCTGCTTCAGGCCGGCCTCGGTGAAATCGCGCACGATGAAGTCGATCCGCGCGTTCTCCAGCGCGCCGGAGATCGCGACCGGATGCAGGAAGCCTTCCTTGCCCTCGGTGGTCTCGGGCGAGCAGGTGTCCTTCGGCAGGCGATCGACGATCGCGGCGGCGATCTTGATCGCGTGCTCCATCTTGCCCTTGGCGAATCCCGGATGGGTCGCGACGCCTTCGATGATGATGCTGGCGCCGTCGGCCGAGAAGGTCTCGTCCTCGATATGGCCAGCGGTCTCGCCATCCATGGTGTAGCCGAAATCGGCGCCAAGCTTCTTGATGTCGACCTTGTCGACGCCGCGGCCGATCTCCTCGTCCGGCGTGAACAGGATCTTGACGGTGCCGTGCTTCACCTGCGGATTGGTGATCAGGAAATGCGCGGCATCCATGATCTCGGCAAGGCCCGCCTTGTTGTCGGCGCCGAGCAGGGTGGTGCCGTCGGTGGTGATGATGTCGTTGCCGATCTGGTCGGCCAGCGCTTCGTGCTCGGCGGCGCGGATCACCTGCGAGGCATCGGCGGGCAGCACGATATCGCCACCGCGGTAGTTGTTCACGACCTGCGGTTTGACGTTCTTGCCGGTGCAGTCGGGAGAGGTGTCCATGTGCGAGCAGAAGCAGATCACCGGCACTGTCTTGTCGGTGTTGGCCGGGATCGTCGCGTAGACGTATCCGTGCGGGTCAAGATGCGCGTCGGATATCCCCATCGCCTGCAGCTCGGCGACCAGCAGGCGCCCGAGATTCTTCTGCTTCTCGGTGGAAGGCGTGGTGGGTGAATCCGGATCGGACTGGGTGTCGATCACGACATAGCGCAGGAAGCGCTCGGTGACGGTGTGCTTGAAGTCGAGAGCCGGTGCCAGCATGAAAACCGCGCAAAAAACTGGAGAAAGGAACAATGCGCTTTGGCGAAGTTGGTTCGCGCGAGCAAACCGCGTCAAGGCGAGTTTCGAAGGACAATCCTATAACAGAAAAGCGCCACCCGGGGCCGCGTCACGAGCCGGAATGGCGCTTTGCCTTAACGGAGAGAGTAGGCGCTAGACGGCTTCCTTCAGCTCCTTGGCGGCGCGGAAGGCGACCTTCTTGCTGGCCTTGATGTGGATCTGTTCGCCGGTCGCCGGGTTACGGCCCATGCGGGCGGCGCGCTTGCGGACCTGGAGGATGCCGAGGCCGACGATCCTGATGCGCTCGCCCTTCTTGAGGTGCTTGGTGATCCTGGTGACCATGTCGGTCAGAATCGCCTCGGCCTGCTTCTTGGACAGCTCCTGCTCCTCGGCGATGGCCGCCGCCAAATGCTTCAGCGTGATCGTCGCCGGTGTCGCTGCTTTCTTCGCCATGTCTGGCCCTCCTCGTTGCTGAATGGCTGGATTGCTGCTTTTCACGCGAATGGCGCGCCGTTCGCGTCGGGAAAATGCGTCCGGAAAAGTCCTGAAAACCGCCGGTTCCGGGAACGGGCAGCGCCGGGCCGGCCACAGGAAACCCAGACGTATCAGGCCTTATTTGATTCGGGGCTTCGCTGACTACGCCGTTTCCCCTGAAAACAGGCGACAACCCGCGTACGCGCCGCGAAAATGCCGACGCTGTGCAGGAATCCGCAACGTCCTTGACTAACCGGATGCGGGCCTTTATGCCCTCGGTCCTGCGCGGATCAATCCGACGATCGGCATCCGCGGGAGTAGCTCAGTTGGTTAGAGCGCCGCCCTGTCACGGCGGAGGCCGCGGGTTCGAGTCCCGTCTCTCGCGCCATTTATTTCAATGACTTAGCAGCGTGTTTGGCCCGAAACCATTGGTCCCTCTGGACCGGTGCCATAACGAGTTGCCTGCCCTCCTGTTCACTGCACCTGGCGAACTGCCGCGACAGCTCAGGACGCCGCGAGGCCGACAACGCTGACGGGTTGAGCGGCCTGCTCGAGCCTGACTGATAATGCCACGCGCTGTTCGGGCGTCAGCCACCACAGCAGGAACAGCAGTGCTATCCCGTTCGACAGCAGGCCTGTCGTGAGCGGCACGTTCATGATCGCCTGAACTGCGATGCCGGACGAAACCGCGATGAAGCGCGGCGACAGGTGCTTTGAGACCATCGATCCCACCGACAGGATCAGGCCGCAGACGAAAGCCGACACCGGGGCGAGCGCAAGACCGACCGATGCGATGCCCTCGGTGGCGAGGAAGGACGCGTTGAAATTGCCGTCCTGATAAATCGCTCCGAGGGTCGGGCCGAGCTCGCCGTACGGGCAGGCGGTTATGTATCGCAGGACGGTGATCTGGCAGAACCGGGTGAGTTCGCGGTGCGCAAAGAAGTCGGCGTATTGATCGAGCGCGAGTGACGGGATCGCGACGAAGCGCAGATTGATGGTGCTGAACACGATGTAGGTCTTGTCGGACACGAGGACGGCGAAAGCCAAAAGGCCGACGATCATCGGGATCAGAAATGCGAGCACCGTGGCCAGCCGCGGGTCGAACCGGCCGTACAGCCAGAACAGAAACGGCAGCCAGATCGGCAGCAACAGGACGGTCTTGTTGTTGACGACGGGATAGAAGCAAAGCGCAAGCAGCAGCACCCCGGCTGCCGGCATCCATCGGCTGCGCGATGCGAAATGCGCGAACAAATAGGGCAGGACCGCGCCGGTCATGATTCCGGTGAGATAGTTCAACAGCGCCGGGCGCACGACGGCGGTGCGGGCTGCGCCATAGGGATTGCCAAGATTGGCCCCGTAGGAGATGTCGCCGATCAGCACGGCAAGGCACGACGCCAGCAGCAGAATCGCGATGCGCTTGACGGCCGCCTCGGACAAATCGGGCCGCCAAACCGGGATATTTTGTAACATCAGAGGGATCATCGCGGCGGCCAGCGCGGCGATCATGGCCCAGCGGGCGATGGCGTGCGGATAGTCGAAGGCGCTGAAGAAGCTGAGCCAGACGAAGCCGAACACGGCTGACAGCAGCGAGAAGCCGACCAGATAACCGAAGCTGAATCGTGCCGCGACGAACGCCGGGACGAACGCGACCATGATGGTGATGCCGAGGACGGCCTGCGCGGTGATGCCGGATCGCCAGACATGCATCGCCGGGAATGCGTGCCCACAGGCGATCATCGAGGCGACGCTGAGGACGAAGAACCCGGGGATCGTGACCCCGACAACCAGGTCACCGCGCGTCAATGTCATCGGTCCGTCCGCATCCGAAAGCTGCCAGGCAGCTAGCCGGTCGGCCCTGGACGAAGCAAGTTAAGCAATATCCCGGTCTGTGTTGTTATGTTTCTGCCTGGCCATTCGTCTCCGCGATGCCCTACGAATTCACACAACGGCAACGCCCTGCCTTGATCAGGCAAAGAATGCGGCGACCGCGTTGAGGTCGGATTGTCCCGGTGCATCGCCGCGCAAATTGGCGTCGATGATGCGGCGGCAGGCGTCAACCGTGTGGGTGTCGCCCAATTCGTTGGCGGCCTCGAGGATCGACCAGACCGTGTCCAAGGGAACGTCGCTCTGCGTGGTCGCCTTCGGGTCTGACAGCATTGGCGGGGCCGCGGTTAGAATTCGAACAGGTCGCGGCCGCGCCGCGCCAAATTGTGCAGGTCCGCCACCGTGCCGCGCACCGCGTTGCAGCGGCGGCATTCGATGATGGTGTCGCCGGATGCATGCGCCGGATCGGCGACCTTGATCGCCAGGCTGCCGCAATCCGTGCAGATGATCTTGAAGCCGGTTGAAATTACTTGCTGCTGCAAATTCATTGTGGCCTGCGCCTTTGTTGACGCCGACCTTAGCCGGGCAACTTTTAAGACTGGGGTCGCGGAGCGGATTGCAATCGAACAACCGCGTTAGGGCGCGGTTAAGATTTCGCTGCGGCCGCGCGGCCCTGCAAATGCAGCGTCGGCCTGCCGAGCCCGGTCGCGGCGGCGCGCACGGCATCGCGGGCATTGACGGTGATGATGCCGGCGGCGTGGGCCCAGACCGCGAGGTCGGAGGCGCTGTCGCCGGCGTAGATGAAGCCCCCGGGAAATGTCCTTTGCAACAGGTCGGCCTTGTTGGCGCCCTTGAGATTATGTTCGCCGTCGGAGGCAAGCACCTGGTCGATCCAAGGCAGACGCGACGCCAGCTTCTGAGCGAGCAGCGCGTCGGCCGCGGTTGCCAGCACGATGCGGCGGCCGGCCGCGTTCTCGCGCTCGGCCAATGCGACGACGTCCTGGTGCAGTTCGATCCGGCTCCAGTCGATGCGCTGGCGCTGTGCGAGCCGGCGCTTCAGCGCCGCGCGGCCGCGCGTCAGCCAGGCGGCGCATGACACGACGATCAGCGGATTGCGGCGCAGGATCGAGACGAAGCTCAGATAGAGCAGGTCGCCCGTGATCAGCGTGCCGTCGAGGTCGAGCACCAGCGGCAGCGATGCCGGGAGGCCGAGCAAAGGGGGCGACCCGTCAGTGCGGGAAGCATGCTGCGGCTTCGCAATGTTGTCGCCGGCGAGGCGAGGTTCAGTCATTCGCTGCGCTCAGCCGGGTTGCGACCTTGCACACGTCGATCGCGCGCACTCCGGTCTCGGTGGTCCACAATCGCCGTAGCCGAACCTGCTCGCAAAGGCCACACCGTCCTGGTCCGAGCTTGAGACGATCAGGACCAACAAGAAAGGCCGCCCAGGGGCGGCCGTTGTGTCTGCCGAGGCTTGAAAGCGTCTTAGCGGACCGTGGAGGTGCCCGACGAGGTGATCGCCACCGGCTTGCCAGCCTTGATGACCTGCGTGGACTGGGCAGTCTGGGTGAAATCCGCGTTGTTCCGGGCCGAAATGCCGAGCGCCGCGATCCCGATCCCCGCAATAAGGGCAACCACCACAATCTTGAGATGGGTCGCGCGGTCAGCTGAATGGATCGAGTGGTTCATGGTCGCCTCCGGGCGTCTGTGCGCCGTCTATGGCAGGTACTGGTAAGGCCCATCTGTTTCCGGATCGTTTCGTGAGTTCCGGGAAATGGTTTCGTGCCACGGGCGGATTGGTTTCACCGTGCCTTGCGTCACACTGCCGGCCGGCTAAAACTACCCCAGGCGCGGAAATGCGCTTGGGAGAAAAACAATAATGAAAACAATGAGACTAACCCGGCGCCGCGTCCTTGGAACCGGCTCCGCGGCACTCGCCGCCACGATGTTTGGTAAGCGCGCCGTTGCGGCGGCCGAGTTCGACTTCAAGCTCGGCGTCAACACTCCGGAAACCCATCCGCTAACAATCCGCCTGACTGAGGCCGCCAAGGCGGTCGGCGCGCAGTCGTCCGGCCGGGTCAACATCACGGTGTTCGCCAACAGCCAGCTCGGAGGCGATCCGGAGATGCTGTCGCAGGTCCGCGCCGGCGGGATCGAGCTGCTGGCCGCGCCCAGCATGACGCTGTCGACGCTGGTGCCGCTATCGGGGCTGCCCAGCATCGGTTTCGCCTTTCAGTCCTACGACCAGGTCTGGGCGGCGATGGACGGCGGCGTCGGCGACCTCGTGCGCGAGGCGATCACGAAGACCGGCGTCGTGCCGCTGAAGAAGGTCTGGGACAACGGCTTCCGTCAGATCACCTCGTCGTCGAGCCGGCAGCTCAACAGCGTCGACGATCTCAAGGGTTTCAAGATCCGCGTGCCGGTGACGGCATTGCTGACGTCGCTGTTCTCAGGGCTTGGCGCGCTGCCGTCGAGCATCTCCTACAGCGAACTCTATTCGGCGCTGCAGACCCACATCGTCGAAGGGCAGGAGAACCCGCTGGCGCAGGTCTCGACCGGCAAGCTCTACGAGGTGCAGAAATTCTGCGCGCTCTCGAACCATTGCTGGAGCGGTTACTGGATCCTCGGCAACCGCCGCGCGATGGCGGCCCTGCCGCCCGATCTGCTCGAGCTCATCAATGCCGCGTTCGACGCCGCGGCGGTGAAGGAGCGCACCGATCTGGTCGAGATGGACCGCTCGCTGCAGGCCGAGCTGACCGAGAAGGGCATGACCTTCAACAAGCCCGATCCCGTGCAGTTCAGGGCCGCGTTGGTGAAGGCCGGCTTCTACACGCAGTGGCAGAAGACCTACGGCGCGGACGCCTGGGCGGCGCTGGAGAAATACACCGGCAAGCTGACGTGAGCGCAGCCTGACATCACGCGCCGGCTCGGCTGAGACGGGTGCTAGCTCGCGCGCGCGATGTCGGCGCGGATCGCGCGTGCCGCCAACACGAACAGCAGGGCACCGAGCGTCGTCGTGAGCGCGGCCGACAGCAGCGAGTAGCGAACCGCATCGACGCCGTAGGTGCCTTTCAGCGCGTCATTGATCATGCCGACGGCGAGGGGGCCGACGCCCTGGCCGAAGCAGGTCGCGGTCAGCAGCACGATCGCCGAGGCCAGCGCGCGCATGCTGGGTTTTGCCACCGTCTGCGCAATCGCGAAGATCGGGCCGAGATGAAAGCCGACCATGAACGAGGTCAGCGCCAGCGTCGCGACCATCAGCGTGAAGCTTTGCGTCAGCATGCACAGCGCGAACACCGGGCCGGCGAGACCGGACATGATCGCGGGCGCCCACAGCTTCCAGCGGTCGTCGCGACGGCCGATCTGCGCCACCACGAGGCCACCGATCAGCGTGCCCGCCATGCCGGCGAGACCCTTGAAGGTGCCGGCATAGGTGCCGATCTCGGCGCTGGTGAGGTGATGGATCCGCGCCAGGAACGGCGGGATCCACACCGCGGTGGCGTAGTTGGTGTAGGTCGTCAGACAAGAGCCGATCAGCACGATGACGAAGCTCGGCTGCGATACCAGGAAACGCAGCGTCGGCCCCAGCGGCTCGGCCTTGAAGGTCTCGGCCATCGCGCCGCGCTTCGGCTCGGCGATCGTCAGCCACAAGACGGCGGCGAGCGCGATGCCGGGCAGGCCGGCGGTGAAGAACGCCATCCGCCAGCCATAGTGCTGGTTGACATAGCCGCCGATGAAATAGCCGAGGAAGACGCCGAGATAGGTGCCGATCGCGTAGATGCCGAGCGCGCGCGGTCGTTCGTTCTTGTCGAAGAGATCGGCGATCATCGATTGCGAGGCCGGCGTGCCCGCCGACTCCCCGATGCCGACGCCGACCCGGGCCAATGCCAGCGTCGTGAAGCTGGAGGCGAGGCCGCAGAGATAGGTCATCGCGCTCCAGAACGCGAAGGCGACCGCGACGATGTTGCGGCGGTTGAGGCGATCGGCCATCCGCGCGATCGGAATGCCGAGCAGCGAATAGAACAGCACGAAACCGAACCCGGCGAGCAGGCCCATCGTGGTGTCGCTGAGCGTGAACTCCTTCTTGATCGGTTCGATCAGCACGTTGAAGATGGTGCGGTCGAGGAAGTTGAGGGCGTAGATGATCGTGAGCAAGGCGAGGACGTAGTAGCGGCGCGCCGAGGCGCGGCCGCAGCTTGCGTTGGCGCGGCCGCCTGCGGTGCGACATCGACCATCACTTCCTCCCCCGATCTTCTTTGTTGTTGTTGCTTGCGCGCGGGCCTTACGCCTCGCGGATGTAATTCCCTGCCTCGAATTCGACCGGCCTCGTGTCGGCGTCGAACGACACCCCGATCGGGTCGCGGCCGGTGGCCATGGCCTCGAGCTGGTCAGCGAGCATCCGGCGGATCATCAGGATGCCGCGGTCGCTCTGGCCAAAATGCTCTTCGGAATGGATCGTCACCGCTCCCTGGCCGACCTGGGCCTCGTAGTCGCCGGGAAATTGCTGGTGCTCGGCCTCGGTCATGTCCCACCAGAACTTGCCGTTGAACTTCGAGCGCATCCGCCCGATATCGCCCGCGTTCTTGACCCGGCCGGCGACGTAGATGCGGAACGAGGTGTCGTCGATCGGCAAGGTCCAGCCGATCGATTCGACGCGCGCGAACTGCGCGACGCGCGGATTGGGCACGACGCGGAGTGTGGGGAGGGCGGCCTCGGTGACGCGATAGAACACCTTGCCGTCGTCCTGCCTGCGGATCGAACGCACCGTGATGCCGCGCGGCGACATCTCGAACTTCACGTCGGGCATCGAGGCCATCATGTTGGTGAACTGCGGCCCTGAGAACGAGCCGTGCAGCACCGGCACATGGTAGGGGTCGGCGACGTTCTCGAAATGCTGCAGCCAGTTGCAGGGGATCACGGCAGGGCCGCCGCCGCCGATCGAGGAATCGTCGGCCTCGACGAACTCGCCGTCGTCCATGTTTTCCAGGCACTCGTAGCGCGGCAGCACCGGCCTTTTCTCGGCCGGCCCCATATAGGCGAAGATCAGGCCGTAGCGTTCCTGCACCGGATACCAGGGCTGGCGCACCTTGTCCTTGAACAGGCCGCCGTCGGGCTCGCAGGGTTGTTCGAGGCAGCGGCCCTCGGTGTCGAATTTCCAGCCGTGATAGCAGCAGCGGATACCGTCTTCCTCGACCTTGCCGTAATAGAGCGTGGTGCCGCGGTGGCAGCAGCGCGCATGTAGCAGGCCGGCCCGGCCATGCCGGTCGCGGAACAGGATCAGGTCTTCGCCAAGTGCGCGGACTTTTCTGGGGATATCGGAGGCGTCACCGGTGAGGCCGACCGGGTGCCAATACCGGCGCAACAGCTCGCCCATCGGCGTGCCGCGGCCGACCGAGGTGAGCTCGGTCCGGGTGCTCGACGGCTTCATCGCATAGGCCGTGCCGAGATCGCGGTCCCGGTGGGTGATCGTCATGTTGTCCTCCCCGCCGCTGGTCGGGCGCCGGCGGCTGATCTATCGTTGACCAAGTCAACGATAGATAGATGACAATGTCAACGATATCGTTGAGCTTGGCAGCGCGCGGCTTTGTTGGCAGAGGTTGGTGATGACCGAGAAGCTCAGGACTGAGAGGGCCTTGCCGCCGGAGGCCGTTGTCGATTCCGAACTGGCGCCGATCACCGCGATGATGTCGTCGCGGCTGATGGTGCTGGCGAACCTGCTCAGGCGCGGCGCGATGCTGCGCTACAAGCGCCTGACCGGCCTGTCCTCGGTCGAGTTCGGTCTGGTCGCCTCGCTCGGTCGGCGGCCGCCGATGAGTGTGGTGCGGCTCGCCGAGGCCGTCGGCATGGACAAGGGGCAGATCAGCCGGGCGCTCGCCGAGCTCGTGGCGCGCAAGCTGGTGGCGAAGGCGGCCAATCCGCGCGACAACCGGGAGACCCTGGTCTCTCTCACCAAGGCCGGCCTGGCAGCCCATGATGCCATCGTGGCCGGCGCGCAGGAGCGAAACCGGCACCTGCTGGAACAGCTTGCGCCGGGGGATCTTGAGCTGCTGCTCGGACACATCGATCGGCTCACCCTGACCGCCGCCGAGATGCTCGCTGCCGAGCGGGGGCTGGGCTGATATGGGGAGAGCGCAGGGCACCGGATGGCCGCCGCGGCGTTGCCCATGGAGGCAAGCGCATCCGCCTGATGAGGCCAAGAGCCCGCGGGAAGGACGGTAAAAGCGTCAAAATAGCTTGTCTTGCGCCCCCTGTTGCGCTGCGCTAAAGCCTCAAGAACAATTCCAATCAACGAATCTGCGGCATGTCCGAAACCGCAGCAAGAAGGCCTCGCCGATGACCGGCATCCTGCAGAATTATCTCCCACTTGTGGTCTTTATCGGAGTCGCGAGCCTGATCGGTCTGGCACTCCTGATCGCGCCGTTCCTGGTCGCGTTCCAATCGCCGGACCCGGAAAAGCTGTCCGCCTATGAATGCGGATTCAACGCTTTTGACGACGCCCGCATGAAGTTCGACGTCCGGTTCTATCTGGTGGCGATCCTCTTCATCATCTTCGACCTCGAAGTGGCGTTCCTGTTCCCCTGGGCCGTGGCGTTCGGAAAGCTCGGCGCCACCGGGTTCTGGTCGATGATGGTGTTCCTGGCCGTGCTGACGGTCGGATTTGCGTATGAATGGAAGAAAGGCGCGCTCGAATGGGATTGAGCCCCACCGCCGCAACCTCCCAGCCGGCGATTGCCAAATCTGAGATCGCCATGGCTCCGAGGGGTATCCTTGATCCGTCGACCGGTAAGCCGGTCGGCGCCAATGATCCGTTTTTCCTCGAGGTCAATCACGAGCTGTCCGACAAGGGCTTCTTCGTCGCTGCAGCCGATGACCTCATCACCTGGGCGCGCACCGGCTCCCTGATGTGGATGACCTTCGGTCTCGCCTGCTGTGCGGTCGAGATGATGCAGGTCTCGATGCCGCGCTATGACGTCGAACGCTTCGGCTTCGCACCGCGCGCCTCGCCGCGGCAGTCCGACGTGATGATCGTTGCGGGCACCCTGACCAACAAGATGGCGCCCGCGCTGCGCAAGGTCTACGACCAGATGCCGGAGCCGCGCTACGTGATCTCGATGGGCTCCTGCGCCAATGGCGGCGGCTACTATCACTACTCCTATTCGGTGGTGCGTGGCTGCGATCGCATCGTGCCGATCGACATCTACGTGCCCGGCTGCCCGCCCACGGCGGAAGCGCTGCTCTACGGTGTGCTGCTGCTGCAGAAGAAGATCCGCCGTATCGGCACTATTGAACGCTAAGGTTTCAGGTATGGACGACGGCAAGCTCGACGCCCTTGGGCAGACGATCGTGAGCGCGCTTCCGGGCGCGGCCACGGCGCACTCGGTCGCGTTCAATCAGCTCACTATCGACGTCGAGATTGGCAGAATCGTGGAGGTCGCCAGGTTTCTGCGTGACGATCCCGGCTGCCGTTTCGTCAACGTCACCGACGTGACCGCGGTCGACTATCCGAGCCGCGAGAAGCGCTTCGACGTCGTCTACCATCTGCTGTCGCCGACGCTGAACGCGCGCGTCCGTTTGCGCGGGCAGGCCGACGAGACCACGCAGGTGCCGTCGATCATCGGCGTCTTCCCGGGCGCCGACTGGTTCGAGCGCGAGACCTACGACCTCTATGGCGTGATCTTCACCGGCCATCCCGACATGCGCCGCCTGCTGACGGACTACGGCTTCGACGGCCATCCGCTGCGCAAGGATTTCCCGCTCACCGGCTTCGTCGAGGTCCGCTACGACGACCAGGAGAAGCGGGTGCTGTATGAGCCGGTCCGGCTCAACCAGGAATTCCGCAAGTTCGATTTCCTTTCGCCCTGGGAAGGCGCGGACTATCCGCTGCCCGGCGATGAGAAGGTCAAGGCGGAGCCGAAGCCATGAATGAACAACCGCAAAACCTTCGTAACTTCACCATCAACTTTGGGCCGCAGCATCCGGCGGCGCACGGCGTGCTTCGTCTTGTGTTGGAGCTTGACG
Organism: Bradyrhizobium sp. 33ap4; assembly: GCF_032654765.1. Lineage (NCBI taxonomy): Bacteria > Pseudomonadati > Pseudomonadota > Alphaproteobacteria > Hyphomicrobiales > Nitrobacteraceae > Bradyrhizobium > Bradyrhizobium sp. 33ap4. The sequence continues at coordinate 28,219 of NZ_JAUMTJ010000003.1, forward strand.
GCGAAGTCGTCGAACGCGTCGATCCGCATATCGGCCTGCTTCACCGCGGCACCGAGAAGCTGATCGAGCACAAGACCTATCTGCAGGCGATTCCCTATTTCGACCGGCTCGACTATGTCGCGCCGATGAACCAGGAGCATGCGTTCTGCCTCGCGGCGGAAAAGCTGCTCGGCATTACGGTGCCGCGCCGCGGCCAGTTGATCCGCGTGCTCTATTGCGAGATCGGCCGCATCCTGTCGCATCTGCTCAACGTCACCACCCAGGCGATGGACGTCGGCGCGCTGACCCCGCCGCTGTGGGGCTTCGAAGAGCGCGAGAAGCTGATGGTGTTCTATGAGCGCGCCTCGGGCTCGCGCATGCACGCGGCGTTCTTCCGCGTCGGCGGCGTGCATCAGGACCTGCCGCCGAAGCTGATCGACGACATCGAGGCGTGGTGCGATCCGTTCCTCAAGGTCGTCGACGACCTCGATCGGCTGCTCACCGGCAACCGCATCTTCAAGCAGCGCAACGTCGATATCGGCGTGGTGCCGCTCAAGGAAGCCTGGGAGTGGGGCTTCTCCGGCGTGATGGTGCGCGGCTCGGGCGCGGCCTGGGACCTGCGCAAGTCGCAGCCCTACGAGTGCTACGCCGAGATGGATTTCGACATTCCGATCGGAAAGAACGGCGACTGCTACGACCGCTATCTGATCCGCATGGAAGAGATGCGCCAGTCGGTGCGCATCATGAAGCAGTGCATCCAGAAGCTCAAGGCACCCGACGGGCAGGGCCCGGTCGTGGTCGAGGACAACAAGATCGCGCCGCCGCGCCGCGGTGAGATGAAGCGCTCGATGGAAGCGCTGATCCATCACTTCAAGCTCTACACCGAAGGCGTGCACGTGCCGGCCGGCGAAATCTATGCCGCGGTCGAGGCGCCGAAGGGCGAGTTCGGCGTCTACCTCGTCGCCGACGGCTCCAACAAGCCCTACAAGTGCAAGATCCGCGCGCCGGGCTTCGCCCATCTGCAGGCGATGGATCACATCTGCAGGGGCCATCTGCTGGCCGACGTTTCCGCCATTCTGGGCTCGCTGGACATCGTGTTCGGCGAAGTCGACCGGTGACGATGTCCGCATCCGAACCGCGCGCAATGAGAGTTTGATCGATGTCTGTCCGCCGCCTTGCCCCGAAGGAATTGCAGCCCGCGAGCTTCACGTTCACGGACGAGAATCTTGCCTGGGCCAAGAAGCAGATCGAGAAATATCCGCCGGGACGGCAGGCTTCGGCCGCGATCGCGATCCTGTGGCGCGTGCAGGAGCAGCATGACGGCTGGGTCTCGGAAGCCGCGATCCGCGCTGTCGCCGACCTGCTCGAGATGCCGCATATCCGCATGCTTGAGATCGCGACGTTCTACACCATGTTCCAGCTCTCGCCGGTCGGCAAGAAGGCGCATGTGCAGGTGTGCGGCACCACGCCGTGCCGGCTGCGCGGCGCCGCCGACCTGATCGAGGTCTGCCAGCACCGCATCCATCACGATCCCTTCCAGCTGTCGAAGGACGGCAACTTCTCCTGGGAAGAAGTCGAGTGCTTAGGGGCCTGCGTGAACGCGCCGATGGTGCTGATCTGGAAGGACACCTATGAGGACCTGACCAAGGAAAGCTTCGGCAAGGTGCTCGACGGCTTTGCCGCCGGCAATCCGCCGAAGCCGGGCCCGCAGGTCGACCGTCAGTTCTCGGCGCCCGCGGGCGGGCCGACGACGCTGAAGGAAACCACCTGATGCGGAGCTTTCAGGTGCTAGCAGATGAGACGGGAAGGGGCGCTGCGATGAAGGCCTGGCGCACGATCGCCCTGCATACCGTTGTCGCGGCGGGCTTCATGTTCCTGCTGCAACGCTACGGCCTGAGCGCCACGCTGGAATCCAGCCTGTTGTGGGCCATCGTGTTCGGCGGCTGCGCTGCCGGGCTCGCTTATTCGCAAGCCAATCGGTGATGTTCGGAAAGTTTTGAGCATGCTCGACGACAAGGACCGCATCTTCAAGAACCTCTACGGCCTGCATGATTGGGGCCTCGAGGGCGCGCGCCGCAGAGGCGCCTGGGATGGCACCAAGGGGATCATCGACAAGGGTCGCGACTGGATCATCAACGAGATGAAGGCGTCGGGTCTGCGCGGCCGCGGCGGCGCCGGCTTCCCGACCGGGATGAAGTGGTCCTTCATGCCGAAGGAATCCAAGGACGGCCGTCCGAGCTATCTCGTCGTCAACGCCGACGAGTCGGAGCCCGGCACCTGCAAGGACCGCGAGATCATGCGGCACGATCCGCATCTTTTGGTCGAGGGCTGCCTGCTCGCGAGCTTCGCGATGGGCGCGCATGCCTGCTACGTCTATATCCGCGGCGAGTTCATCCGCGAACGCGAGCGGCTGCAGGCGGCGATCGACCAGGCCTATGAGGCCAAGCTGGTCGGCAAGGACAATATCAACGGCTGGCCGTTCGACATCTATGTCGCGCATGGCGCCGGCGCCTATATCTGCGGCGAGGAGACCGCGCTGCTCGAGAGCCTTGAGGGCAAGAAGGGGCAGCCGCGGCTGAAGCCGCCGTTCCCGGCCAATGTCGGCCTCTATGGCTGCCCGACCACCGTCAACAACGTCGAGTCGATCGCGGTCGCACCGGACATCCTGCGCCGCGGCGCCGCCTGGTTCGCCGGCATCGGCCGGCCGAACAATGTCGGCACCAAGCTGTTCTGCATCTCCGGCCACGTCGAGCGGCCCTGCAACGTCGAAGAGGCGATGGGGATTCCGTTCCGCGAGCTGATCGAGAAGCATTGCGGCGGCATCCGCGGCGGCTGGGGCAATCTGAAGGCCGTGATCCCCGGCGGTTCGTCGGTGCGCATGGTGCCGGCCGAGCAGATCATCGACACGCCGATGGATTTCGACAGCCTGAGCAAGCTGCGCTCGGGCCTCGGCACCGCGGCGGTGATCGTGATGGACAAGTCGACCGACCTGATCCGGGCGATCGCGCGCATCTCCTATTTCTACAAGCATGAGAGCTGCGGCCAGTGCACGCCGTGCCGCGAGGGCACGGGGTGGATGTGGCGCGTCCTGACCCGGATGGCCGACGGCCGTGCCCACAAGCGCGAGATCGACATGTTGCTCGAGGTCACCAAGCAGGTCGAGGGCCACACTATCTGCGCGCTCGGCGACGCCGCCGCCTGGCCGATCCAGGGCCTGATCGCGCATTTCCGTCACGAGATCGAAGAGCGCATCGACCAATATTCGCACAAGGCCGATCTCGACGACCAGGGCATTCGCGATCCCATGCACATGGTAGCCGCGGAGTAATGTTGGTGATGACGCAACAGGCCGCATGGTGGCAGAAGTACGGGACGCTTGCGCAGATGGCGCAGGCGACCGTGGCGCTGCTCGGCTTTGTTGCAATCCTGCTGCAGATCAACGAAATCCGTACCTCGAACCGTGCTTCCAGCGCGCGTTCGGCGTTTCTCGGCTACACCGATCTCGCATTCCAGAATCCGAAATTCGCTCAGCCGGACTACGAGACCATCAAGGCCGCCGGTCGCGAAGAGCGGTCCCAATATGAGAGTTTTGTCTCGTATTTCCTCTATGCCTGCGAGGAGACCTTTGCCGCCTTCGCGGATAAGCGCGAATGGCAGGCATCGTGTGACTACGACCTGAAACCGCATCTGCCGTTCCTCTGCGAGAAGAACCAGGCGCAGCCTGCCTATCTCGCGACCTACGGCGCCGACACCCAGCAATGGGTGAAGACCTCATTGAAAACCGCGAGCGTCGCACCGCCCGACTGCAAGCTCGGAAAGACTTGAGACAGACATGAGCAAGATCATCGTCGATGGCAAAGAGATCGATGTGCCGCCGGAGTACACGCTGCTGCAGGCATGCGAGGCGGCCGGCGCAGAGATTCCGCGCTTCTGCTATCACGAGCGGCTGTCGATCGCCGGCAATTGCCGGATGTGCCTGGTCGAGGTGAAGGGCGGCCCGAAGCCGGTCGCGAGCTGCGCCTGGGCCGTGCGCGACTGCCGGCCGGGCCCGAAGGGCGAGCCGCCGGAAATCTCGACCCGTTCGCCGATGGTGAAGAAGGCGCGCGAAGGCGTGATGGAGTTCCTGCTGATCAACCATCCGCTGGACTGCCCGATCTGCGACCAGGGCGGCGAGTGCGATCTGCAGGACCAGGCGATGGGCTACGGCGTCGACACCAGCCGTTTCGCCGAGAACAAGCGCGCGGTCGAGGACAAGTATCTCGGCGCGCTGGTCAAGACCTCGATGAACCGCTGCATCCAGTGCACGCGCTGCGTCCGCTTCTCCGCCGAAGTCTGCGGCGCGCCGGAAATGGGCGCGACCGGCCGCGGCGAGGACATGGAGATCACCACCTATCTCGAGCAGGCGCTGAGCTCGGAGCTGCAGGGCAACCTCGTCGATATCTGCCCGGTCGGCGCGCTGACCTCGAAGCCCTACGCCTTCGCGGCGCGGCCCTGGGAGCTCGGCAAGACCCAGTCGGTCGACGTCATGGACGGCGTGGGATCTGCGATCCGCGTCGACACCCGCGGCCGCGAGGTGATGCGCATCCTACCGCGCATCAACGAGGCGGTGAACGAGGAGTGGATCTCCGACAAGACCCGCCACATCGTCGACGGCCTGCGTACGCAGCGCCTCGACCGGCCCTATGTGCGCGAGAACGGCCAGCTCCGGCCGGCGACCTGGCAGGAAGCCTTCGCCGCCATCGCTGCCAAGGCCAGCCGCAGCGACGGCAAGCGGATCGGCGCGATCGCCGGCGATCTGGCCGCGGTCGACGAAATGTATGCGCTGAAGGAAATGCTCGCGAAGTTCGGCTCGGTCAATCTCGCCGTGCAGGGCGGCGATGCGTTCGACGCCAAGGCCGGCCGCGGCTCCTACATCTTCAATCCGACCATTGCCGGCATCGACCAGGCCGACGCGATCCTGATCATCGGCTCGCATCCGCGCAAGGAAGCCGCGGTGCTGAACGCGCGGATCCGCAAGCGCTGGCGCACCGGCGGGCTCAAGGTCGGCATGATCGGCGCCAAGGCCGATTTCACCTATGACCATGAGTATCTCGGTGCGGGTACTGACACGCTGGCCGATCTCGTGGCGGGCAAGCACTCCTTTGCCGACGTGCTGAAGAATGCGCAGCACCCGATCATCCTGGTCGGCGCCGGCGCCTACACCAGGCATGACGGCGCTGCGGTGCTGGCGCAGGCCGCCAAGCTCGCCGTTAATGTCGGCGCGCTGAAGGACGGCTGGAACGGCTTTGCCGTGTTGCAGGATACCGCCTCGCGCGCCGGCGCGCTCGATATCGGCTTCTCGCCGGCGGCTGGTGGCCTGACCTCAGCGCAGATGACGACCTTCGGCACGCTCGACGTGCTGTTCCTGCTCGGCGCCGACGAGATCAAGGTGCCGGACGGTACCTTCGTGGTCTATATCGGCACCCATGGCGACCAGGGCGCGCATCGCGCCGACGTCATCCTGCCGGGCGCGGCCTATACCGAGAAGTCCGGCATCTACGTCAACACCGAAGGCCGGGCGCAGATCGCCAACCGCGCCGCATTCCCGCCGGGCGAGGCCCGCGAGGACTGGGCGATCATCCGCGCGCTGTCCGACGTGCTCGGCAAGAAGCTGCCGTTCGACTCGCTGCAGGCGCTGCGCCAGGCTATGTTCAAGGCCTACCCGCATCTGATGCGGCTCGACCAGATCGAGGCCGGCAAGCCCGACGACGTCAAGGCGCTGGCAGGCAAGGGCGGCAGCGTCGACAAGGCGGCATTCAAGCCGACCGTCGAGGACTTCTATCTGACCAACCCGATCGCGCGGGCCTCTGCCGTGATGGCGGAGTGCTCGCGGCTGGCGTCGGGCCGAATGCTGACGGCAGCGGAGTGAGCGTGACCTGATGGCTGAATTCTTCGCAAGCTCGTTCTGGACCGGCTTCCTCTGGCCGCTGATCATCATGGTCGCGGAGAGCCTGTTGCTGCTGGTCGTGCTCCTGATCGCGATCGCCTACATCCTGCTCGCCGACCGCAAGATCTGGGCGGCGGTGCAGATCCGCCGCGGCCCCAACGTGGTCGGGCCGTTCGGATTGCTGCAATCCTTCGCCGACCTCCTGAAATTCGTGCTGAAGGAGCCGGTGATTCCGTCCGGCTCCAACAAGGGCGTGTTCCTGCTCGCGCCGCTGGTGTCGTGCATCCTGGCGCTGGCCGCCTGGGCGGTGATCCCGTTCGATCTCGGCTGGGTGATCTCCGACATCAATGTCGGCGTTCTCTACATCTTCGCGATCTCGTCGCTGTCGATCTACGGCATCATCATGGCCGGCTGGTCGTCGAACTCGAAATATCCGTTCCTGGCCGCGCTGCGCTCGGCGGCGCAGATGGTGTCCTACGAGGTCTCGATCGGCTTCGTCATCATCACCGTGCTGCTCTGCGTCGGCTCGCTGAACCTGTCGGCTGTGGTCGAGGCGCAGAACACCCGCGGGCTTGCGCACCTGATCGGCCTGCCGCAGCTCACTATCCTGAACTGGTATGTGTGGCCGCTGTTCCCGATGTTCGTCGTGTTCTACGTCTCGGCGCTGGCCGAAACCAATCGTCCGCCGTTCGATCTAGTCGAGGCCGAATCCGAGTTGGTCGCCGGCTTCATGACCGAATACGGCTCGACCCCGTATCTTTTGTTCATGCTCGGCGAGTATGTCGCGATCACCACGATGTGCGCGCTGGCGTCGATCCTGTTCCTGGGCGGCTGGCTGCCGCCGGTCAATCTGCCGCCGTTCACCTGGATTCCGGGCATCGTCTGGTTCGCCCTGAAGGTGTTCTTCATGTTCTTCATGTTCGCGATGGCGAAGGCGATCGTGCCGCGCTACCGCTACGATCAACTGATGCGGCTCGGCTGGAAGGTGTTCCTGCCGCTGTCGCTGGCGATGGTGGTGATCGTGGCCGGCGTGCTGCAGTTCGCCGGCATCGCGCCGAAGTGAGGCCGTCATGAGTGTCAATGTCAACGCAACCGCCCGCTCGCTTCTGCTGTCGGAATTCGTCTCGGCGTTCTTCCTCGCGATGCGCTATTTCTTCCAGCCGAAGCCGACGCTGAACTATCCCTTCGAGAAGGGCCCGATCTCGCCGCGCTTCCGCGGCGAGCACGCGCTGCGCCGCTATCCGAACGGCGAGGAACGCTGCATCGCCTGCAAGCTGTGCGAGGCGATCTGCCCGGCGCAGGCGATCACGATCGAGGCCGGCCCGCGCCGCAACGACGGCACCCGCCGCACGGTGCGGTACGACATCGACATGGTGAAGTGCATCTATTGCGGCCTGTGCCAGGAGGCATGCCCGGTGGACGCCATCGTCGAGGGACCGAATTTCGAATTCGCGACCGAGACCCGCGAGGAACTGTACTATGACAAGGCCAAGCTGCTCGCCAATGGCGACCGCTGGGAGCGCGAGATCGCGAAGTCGATCGCGCTCGACGCGCCATACCGGTGAGGTGAGGGCATGATCCTTCCGGCGCTGTTCTTCTACCTGTTTGCTGCGGCCTGCGTGGCCTCGGCGGTGATGGTGATTGTCTCGCGCAATCCCGTGCACTCCGTGCTGTTCCTGATCCTGGCCTTCGTCAACGCGGCCGGGCTGTTCATCCTGATGGGCGCCGAGTTCCTCGGGATGATGCTGATCGTGGTCTATGTCGGCGCGGTCGCGGTGCTGTTCCTGTTCGTGATCATGATGCTCGACGTCGACTTCGTCGAGCTACGCGAGGGCTTCATCCAGTATCTGCCGATTGGCATCGTGATCGGCGGCATCTTCATGTTCGAGCTGCTGCTCGTCGTCGGCGCCTGGGTGATCAACCCGGCCGTGACCAAGACGATCACCGCGGCGATCCCGACCAATGTCAGCAACACCGAGGCGCTCGGCCTCGTGCTCTATACGAAGTACATCCATTACTTCCAGCTCGCCGGCATGGTGTTGCTGGTCGCGATGATCGGCGCCATCGTGCTGACGCTGCGCCACAAGGCCAAGGTCAAGCGGCAGAACATCAACGTGCAGAACGCGCGCACGCCCGAGATGGCGATGGCGATGCGCAAGGTGGCGTCGGGGCAGGGCCTGCAGGATGCCGACGCGGCGGAGTGGGTGAAATGACGATCGGGCTCGGACACTATCTCGCGGTCGCCGCGATCCTGTTCACGCTCGGGATCCTCGGCATCTTCCTCAACCGCAAGAACATCATCGTCATCCTGATGTCGATCGAGCTGATCCTGCTGTCGGTCAACATCAACCTGGTGGCGTTCTCGACCTTCCTCGGCGACATCGTCGGCCAGGTGTTCGCGCTCTTGGTGCTGACGGTGGCCGCCGCCGAGGCTGCGATCGGTCTCGCCGTGCTGGTGGTGTATTTCCGCAACCGCGGTTCGATCGCGGTTGAAGACGTCAATCTGATGAAGGGCTAGGCGCAGTTATGGTTCAGGCAATCGTATTCCTGCCTCTGCTGGGCGCCATCCTCGCAGGCATTATCTCGCTGGTCGGTGCCCATGCGCGCTGCCCGAGCGGCGATACCGTCGACCATCACGACGATGCGCATGGCGACGCCCATGCCTCCGCGGCCCATGACGATCACGGCCATGATGACCATGGCCATGACGATCACCATGTCTCCGAGCCGGCGGCCGCCGGCTCGCGCCTTGCCGAGCTGATCACCACGGGCCTCTTGTTCGTGTCGGCGGCGCTGTCGTGGTTCACGCTGGTCGATGTCGGCTTCATGCACCATGACGCGCGCGTCGTGCTGCTGCCCTGGATCAACTCGGGCGACCTGCAGGTGGCCTGGACGCTGCGGGTCGACACCCTGACCGCGGTGATGCTGGTCGTGGTCAACACGGTGTCCGCGCTCGTCCACCTCTATTCCATCGGCTACATGGACGAGGATCCGAACCGGCCGCGCTTCTTCGGCTATCTCTCGCTGTTCACCTTCGCGATGTTGATGCTGGTGACGTCGGACAACCTCGTTCAGCTGTTCTTCGGCTGGGAGGGCGTCGGCCTCGCGAGCTACTTGCTGATCGGGTTCTGGTACCAGAAGCCGTCGGCCAATGCCGCGGCGATCAAGGCCTTCGTGGTCAACCGCGTCGGCGACTTCGGCTTCGCGCTCGGCATCTTCGCGATCTACGCGCTGGTCGGCTCGACCGATTTCGAGACCATCTTCCATGCCGCGCCCGGTCTGACCGGCAAGACCATCAACTTCTTCGGCTGGCAGGCCGACGCGCTGACCTTGACCTGCCTGTTGCTGTTCATGGGCGCGATGGGCAAGTCGGCCCAGTTCCTGCTGCACACCTGGTTGCCGGACGCGATGGAAGGTCCGACCCCGGTGTCGGCACTGATCCATGCCGCGACCATGGTCACCGCCGGCGTGTTCATGGTGGCGCGGCTGTCGCCGCTGTTCGAGCTGTCGCCGACCGCGCAGGCGGTGGTGATGTTCTTCGGCGCGACCACGGCGTTCTTCGCCGCCACGATCGGCCTCGTGCAGAACGACATCAAGCGCATCGTCGCGTATTCGACCTGTTCGCAGCTCGGCTACATGTTCGTGGCGATGGGAGCGGGGGCCTATTCGGTCGGCATGTTCCATTTGTTCACGCACGCCTTCTTCAAGGCGCTGCTGTTCTTAGGGTCAGGCTCGGTGATCTACGCGATGCATCACGAGCAGGACATCCGCAACATGGGCGGCCTGTGGCGCAAGATCCCGTACACCTTCGCGGTGATGTGCATTGGCACCCTGGCGCTGACCGGCTTCCCGCTGTTCGCCGGCTACTTCTCCAAGGACGCGATCATCGAGGCGGCCTATGCGGCGCATAATCCGTTCGCGACCTACGCCTATCTCTTGACCATCGTGGCCGCCGGCCTGACCTCGTTCTACTCCTGGCGCCTGATCTTCAAGACGTTCTTCGGCGAGCCGCACGACCAGAAGCACTACGACGCGGCGCATGAGAGCCCGGTGTGGATGCTGGTGCCGATCGGCGTGCTCGCCGCCGGCTCGATCCTGGCGGGCCTGCCGTTCAAGGAGCTGTTCGTCAACCCGCACGGCGTGGAAGAGTTCTTCCGCGAGTCCGTGAAGATGAACCCGCACATCCTCGAGGACATGGAGCACATGCCGGGCTGGCTTGCGCCGCTGCCCACCGTGATGATGGCGCTCGGCCTGTTCATCTCGTATCTGTTCTACATCCGCAGGCCGTACCTACCGGTCGAGCTCGCGCAGCAGCAGCCGATGCTGTACCAGTTCCTGCTCAACAAATGGTACTTCGACGAGCTGTACGACTGGATCTTCGTGCGCCCGGCGAAGTGGCTCGGCTACACGCTGTGGAAGAAGGGCGACGGCTTCATCATCGACGGCTTCGGTCCCGATGGCGTCTCCGCCCGCGTGCTCGACGTCACCCGCAACGTCGTGAAATTGCAGACCGGCTACCTCTATCACTACGCATTCGCGATGCTGATCGGGGCCGCCGGATTGATCACCTGGTTCATGTTCGGCTTGGGAGGCCAGTAGATGACAACCTGGCCCATCCTTTCGGTCACGACCTTCCTGCCGGCGGTCGGTGCGATCCTGGTCTATCTGCTGGCGCGGGGCGGTGACGAGACCGCGAGCCGCACGGCGCGCTGGATCGCGCTGTGGACCACGCTGATCACCTTCGCGATCTCGCTGATCCTGGTGGCGCGCTTCGATCCGGCCTCGACCGACTTCCAGTTTGTCGAGAAGGCGTCCTGGCTCGCCACCGGCATCACCTATCACATGGGCGTCGACGGCATCTCGCTGCCGCTGATCATCCTGACCACCGCGATCATGCCGCTCTGCATCATCGCGAGCTGGAAGTCGGTGACGCAGCGCGTCGGCGAATACATGATGGCGTTTCTGATCCTGGAAACGCTGATGGTCGGCACCTTCTCGGCGCTCGACCTCGTGCTGTTCTATTTGTTCTTCGAGGGCGGCCTGATCCCGATGTTCCTGATCATCGGCGTCTGGGGCGGCCCGCGCCGGGTCTATGCGTCGTTCAAGTTCTTCCTCTACACCTTCCTCGGCTCGGTCCTGATGCTGCTCGCCATCATGGCGCTGTACTGGAACGCCGGCACGACCGACATCCCGACCCTGATGCACACCGCGGTGCCGCGGTCGATGCAGACCTGGGCATGGCTGGCCTTCTTCGCCTCGTTCGCGGTGAAGATGCCGATGTGGCCGGTGCACACCTGGCTGCCCGACGCGCACGTCGAGGCGCCGACGGCGGGCTCGGTGATCCTGGCCGCGATCCTGCTGAAGATGGGCGGCTACGGCTTCCTGCGCTTCTCGCTGCCGATGTTTCCGCTGGCCTCGCACGACTTCGCGCCGTTCGTGTTCGTGCTGTCCGTCATTGCCATCATCTACACCTCGCTGGTGGCGATGATGCAGGAGGACATGAAGAAGCTGATCGCGTATTCTTCCGTCGCGCATATGGGCTTCGTCACCATGGGCATCTTCGCGGTGACCACGCAGGGCGTCGCCGGCGGCATGTTCCAGATGGTCTCGCACGGCATCGTCTCCGGCGCGCTGTTCCTTTGCGTCGGCGTCGTCTACGACCGCATGCACACCCGCGAGATCGCGGCCTATGGCGGTCTCGTCAACCGGATGCCGCTCTACGCGCTGACCTTCATGGTCTTCACCATGGCCAATGTCGGTCTGCCGGGCACCAGCGGATTCGTCGGCGAGTTCATGACGCTGCTCGGCACCTTCAAGATCTCGCTGCCGACGGCGTTCTTCGCCACCACCGGCGTGATCCTGTCGGCCTGCTACGCGCTCTGGCTCTACCGCAAGGTGGTGTTCGGGGCGCTGGTCAAGCCGTCGCTGATGTCGATCAAGGATCTCACCTTCCGCGAATGCGTGACGCTGTTCCCGCTGATCGCACTGACCATCCTGTTCGGCGTCTATCCGAAGCCGGTGCTCGACATGTCGGCGGCCTCGGTGCAGCAGCTCGTCAACAATTACCAAACCGCCGTGACTGCCGTGAAGGCAGCCGCGCTGACCGTCCAGTAAGGCCCTCGTCATGAGCTTTTCCAGTGCAGGTTATCAGTTGCAGCCGGTGCTGCCGGAGCTGGTGCTCGCGGTCGGCGCCATGGTGCTGTTGATGATCGGAGCCTATCGCGGGCAGGGGACGACGCGGCTCGTCACGGCGCTGGCGATCTGTCTCCTGGTGCTGACCGGCGTGCTGGAGCTTTGGTTGCCGGCCGGCAAGCTCGTGACCTTCGGCGGCAGCTTCATCGTCGATGATTTCGCGCGCTTCCTGAAGGTCCTCGCGCTGATCGCCTCGGCGGCAACCCTGATCCTGTCGACGGAGTACCTGTCACAGCCGTCGAGCCGCAACTTCGAGTTCTCGATCCTGGTGCTGCTGTCGACGCTCGGCATGATGGTGCTGATCTCGGCCGGCGACCTGATCTCGCTCTATCTCGGCCTCGAGCTGATGAGCCTTGCGCTCTACGTCGTCGCCGCCAGCCAGCGCGACAACGCCAAGTCGAGCGAGGCGGGCCTGAAGTATTTCGTGCTCGGGGCGCTGTCGTCGGGCATGCTGCTCTACGGCGCCTCGCTGATCTACGGCTTCACCGGCACCGTCAGCTTCGCCGGCATCGCGGCCGCCGCGACGACCGGCAGCATCGGCATCGTGTTCGGCCTGGTGTTCCTGCTCGCCGGCCTCTGCTTCAAGGTGTCGGCGGTGCCGTTCCACATGTGGACGCCCGACGTCTATGAGGGCGCGCCGACGCCGGTGACGGCGTTCTTCGCGTCCGCCCCGAAGGTCGCGGCGCTCGCGGTGTTCACCCGCGCGACGCTGACCGCGTTCCCGGGCATCGTCACCCAGTGGCAGCAGATCCTGGTGTTCGTGGCGATCGCCTCGATGGCGCTGGGCTCGTTTGCCGCGATCGGCCAGACCAACATCAAGCGGCTGATGGCCTATTCCTCGATCGGCCATATGGGCTTTGCGCTGGTCGGCCTCGCTTCCGGCACGGTCGAGGGCGCCCAGGGCGTCCTGATCTACATCACGATCTACGTCGCGATGACGCTCGGTTCCTTCAGCATCATCCTGGCGATGAAGCGCAATGGCCAGGCGCTGGAGCAGATCAGCGATTTCGCCGGCCTCTCCCGCACCAACCCGCTGCTCGCCTTCATCTTCGCGATGCTGCTGTTCTCGCTGGCCGGCGTGCCGCCGCTCGCCGGGTTCTTCGGCAAATGGTACGTGTTCGTCGCCGCGATCAAGGCCAATCTGTTCACGCTCGCCGTGATCGGCGTGCTGACCAGCGTGGTGGGTGCGTTCTACTATCTGTCGATCGTCAAGGTGATGTATTTCGACCAGCCGCTCGGCAAGCTCGACCCGGTCCGCGTCGAGCTGCGCACCGTGCTGGCGGTCGCCGGCATCTTCAATATCTTCTACTTCGCCTATCCGGGCCCGCTGGTGAGTGTGGCCACGGCGGCGGCAAAATCGCTATTTTGACGCGTGCGGTTCCGAAATCGGGATGCTGGCTTTCGGAACCAATCATGCGCATAACGCTGACATGACCTTCACGCTCGGGCCCCGGGCCATAGCGGCGGGCTATCGGCTCGCCGCCTTCGATCAGATCGGCTCGACCAATGCCGAGGCGATGCTGCGCGCCCGCGGCGGCGAGCGGGGGCCGATGTGGTTCGTGACGCCCGAACAGACCGCGGGCCGCGGGCGGCGGCAGCGGGTCTGGGTCGCGCCGCGCGGCAATCTCGCCAGCACGATCCTCGAGGTGACGGACGTCCAGCCGGCAGTCGCCGCTACCCTCGGCTTCGCCGCCGGGCTGTCGCTCGAAGCTGCGCTGCGGAAGGTCAGCATCGAGGCGGCGCTGCGGCTCGGGCCGGACAGCCCGAAGTTCACCCTGAAATGGCCGAACGACGTGCTGGCCAACGGCAGGAAGCTCTCGGGCATCCTGCTTGAGGCCGAAGCCATCGGGAGCCGGCTGGCGGTCGTCGTCGGCATCGGCACCAATGTCGTCGCAGCACCAGAGGGGACGCCGACGCCGGCCGTATCGCTCGCGGCGCTCGGCATCCAGATCGGGGCGGAGGAGCTGTTTGCCGCGCTGTCGGACGCCTGGGTCGAGTTTCGCGGCATCTGGGACGACGGCCGCGGCTTCCCCGAGATCCGCAGGCTGTGGCTGGAGCGCGCGGCCGGGCTCGGCGAGAAGGTCGCGGTCCAGACCGGCTCGGCGACCCTTGAGGGCACGTTCGACACCATCGATGATACCGGCTGCCTGATCGTCCGCACTGCTGATGGCGAGCGCCTGCCCGTGACCGCCGGCGAGGTCTATTTCGGCACCGCAGCCTCGGTGAGGGCGAACTGATGGCGCGTCCGGACGAGCTCACCTTTGCGCCGCTCGGCGGCGTCGGCGAGATCGGCATGAACCTGTCGATCTACGGCCTCGGCAACCGCCACCAGCGGTCCTTCCTCGCGGTCGATCTCGGCGTCTCCTTCGGCGACGAGGAGCATCTGCCGGGCATCGACCTGATCATGCCCGACGTCCGCTTCCTCGAGAAGGAGCGCAACAATCTGGTGGGCCTCGTGCTGACGCACGCCCATGAGGATCATTTCGGTGCCATCATCGATCTTTGGCCGAAGCTCGGCTGCAAGATCTACGCGACGCAATTCAGCGCGGCGCTGTTCGAGGCCAAATGCGCCGCCGAGCGCAACCCGCCAAAAATCCCGGTCACGGTGATCCCGTCGGGCGGGCGAGTCGATATCGGTCCGTTCAATGTCGAGTTCATCCCGGTCGCGCATTCGATTCCGGAATCGCACGCGCTGGCGATCAAGACCGATCTCGGCACCGTGCTGCATACCGGCGACTGGAAGATCGATCCGACCCCGATCATCGGCCAGCCGACCGACGAGCGGCGGCTGCGCGAGCTCGGCGATGAAGGCGTGCTGGCGCTGGTCGGCGATTCCACCAATGCGGTGCGCGACGGGCGCTCGCCGTCGGAGACCGAGGTCGCCGCCACAATCAAGAAGCTGGTCAAGGCGGCCAAGGGCCGGGTCGCGGTCACGACCTTCGCCTCCAATGTCGCCCGGGTGCGGGCGGTGGCGGACGCCGCCAACGCCGCCGACCGCGAGGTCGTCGTGGTCGGCCGTGCCATGGAGCGCGTGGTGCAGGTGGCGCGCGAATGCGGCTATCTCGATGGCTCGCATAAATTCCGCAGCGCCGACTATTACGGCCATTTCCCGGCCGACAGGGTGCTGGCGCTGTGCACCGGCAGCCAGGGCGAGCCGCGTGCGGCGCTGGCGCGGATCGCCAATGACGACCATCCGCAGGTCACCCTGAACAAGGGCGACACCGTGATCTTCTCCTCCCGCACCATTCCCGGCAACGAGAAGGCGGTCGGCTCGATCATCAACAACCTCGTCATGCAGGGCGTCGAGATCATCACCGACCGCGAGCATCTGGTGCACGTCTCCGGCCACCCGCGCCGCGACGAGCTGCGCGACATGATCTCCTGGGTGCGGCCGCAACTGCTGATCCCCGTCCATGGCGAGGCGCTGCATCTCGCCGAACACGCCAAGCTGGCGCGCGCCGCCGGCGTGCCCAAGGTCCTGACCTGCCGCAACGGCGACCTCGTCAAGCTCGGGCCCGGCGCGCCCGGCATCATCGGCGAGGTGCCGGCGGGGCGGCTCTACAAGGACGGAACCATCCTGGAGGACGCCAAGTCGCGCGCTGTGGTGGAGCGGCGGCGGATGGGCTTTGCCGGCTGCGCCTTCGTCGCCATCGCCATGACCGAGCAGGGCGAGCTCGTCGACGATCCCGAGGTTGATCTGGTCGGCATGCCGGAGAACAATGCGGCGGGCGAACTGCTCGACGACATCGTGTTCGATGTGGTGGTATCGACGATCGAGGGCCTGCCGAAGCCGCGGCGGCGCGATCCGGACGCGCTGGGGGAATCGGTGCGGCGCGCGGTGCGGGCGGCGCTGAACGAGCAATGGGGCAAGAAGCCGATCTGCGTCGTGCACGTTCTGACGGTTTGAGCCTAAGCATGATCCGGAAGAGTGTGAAGCGATTTTCCGAAAAGATCATGCTCAACTAAAGGGAGAGAGAGATGCTGGGCCGGCTCAATCACGTCGCGATCGCGGTCAAGGACGCCAAGCAGGCCGCGAAGATCTACGGCACTGCCTTCAATGCCGAGATTTCCGATGCGGTGCCGCTGCCGGAACACGGCGTGATTACCGTGTTCGTGACGCTGCCGAACACCAAGATCGAGTTCATCGAGCCGCTGGGCGAGACCTCGCCGATCGCGAAATTCGTCGAGCGCAATGCCGACGGCGGCATCCACCATGTCTGCTACGACGTGCCCGACATCATCGCGGCCCGTGACCGCATGATCGCCGAGGGTGCGCGGGTGCTGGGCGACGGCCAGCCGAAGATCGGCGCGCATGGCAAGCCGGTGCTGTTCTTCCACCCGAAGGACTTTTCCGGCGCCCTGGTCGAGATCGAACAGGCCTGAGGCCGCATGGCTTACCAGATCTCCACCGGACTTGCGATCTACTTCGTGCTTTGGTGGCTCGTGCTGTTCCTGACGCTGCCGTTCGGCGTGCGCAGCCAGCACGAGGACAATGTCGGCGCGCCCGGCACCGACCCCGGCGCGCCGATCCTGGCGCGGATGGGCCGCAAGCTGCTGTGGACCACGCTGATTTCCGCCGTGATCTTCGCGATCGCGATGTGGGCCTATCATTCCGGCTATCTCTCGATCGAGCGGCTGTCGAAGCTGATGGGGATGCCGTTCTGATACGCAGAAGTAGCCCGCATGAGCGAAGCGACATGCGGGATCACTTTCCCGGGTATCGCGGAGGCTGTCATCGGGCGCGCGTTCGCGCGACCCGTTGGCTCACCCGGGCTACGTACCGATGGGGATGCTGTTTTAGAAACTGATGCCAATGGAGCGGGGATCAACCTCGCCCTGGCATTGCGGAGGAGGCGACCACGATGAACCTGCAGTCCCAGCCGGGCTCCGGGCCGAGCGCATATCGAATCCTGCGGGAAGCCGATCTGCGGGATTATCTCGCGGGGCTGCCCGCCATCGTCGCGCAGCTCGGCGGCGCGCCGGCGGACTGGTCGATCAGCGAGGTCGGCGACGGCAATCTCAATCTCGTCTTCATCGTCAAGGGCGGAAGCGGCGGCCTCGCGGTCAAGCAGGCGCTGCCGTATGTGCGCCTCGTCGGCGAGAGCTGGCCGCTGCCGCTGTCGCGGGCGCATTACGAGCACATGGCGCTGGTGCATCAGGCGCGGCTGGCGCCGATGCTCGTGCCGGCGGTGCTGCATCATGATGCGCCGCTCGCGCTCACCGCGATGGAGCTACTCGAGCCGCACATCATCATGCGCAAGGGCCTGATCGAGGCCACGTGGTACCCGCGCTTTGTCGAGGATATCTCAACCTTCCTGGCGCAAACGCTGTTCTTCACGTCCGACCTTGCGTTGTCGGCCGCGGAGAAGAAGCAGGGCATCGCCGATTTCGCCGGCAACCACGCGCTCTGCAAGATCACAGAAGACCTGATCTTCACCGATCCCTACCGCATCGCCGAGCAGAACCGCTGGACCGCGCCGTATCTCGACGCCACGGCGGCGGCGTTCCGCGAGGACCTCGACCTGCATGTCGCGATCTCCAGGCTGAAGCTGAAATTCATGGCGAGCCCGCAGGCGCTGCTGCACGGCGATCTGCATACCGGCTCGATCATGGTTACAGACAGCGAGACCAGGGTAATCGATCCCGAGTTCGCCTTCTACGGCCCGATGGGCTTCGACATCGGCGCCGTCATCGGCAACCTCCTGATGGCCTATCTGGCCTCCGCCGGCCACGAGCGCACGCCGGGCGAGCGCGCCTCGTTCGAGGCCTGGCTACTCGCGACCATGGAGGGCGTCTGGAGCGAGTTTTCCCGAAAGTTCCTGGCGCTGTGGCGCAGCGAGGCGAACGGCGACGGCTATCCGGTGTCGCTATTTACCGGCGAGGCAGGTGCCGCGCGGTTGGAGGCAGAACGGCAGGCGTACATGGCGCGGCTGTTCGAGGACACCGTCGGCTTCGCCGCGGCCAAGACCATCCGGCGCATCCTTGGTCTCGCGCACAACATCGACTTCGAGTGGATCGCCGACGAGAAGCAGCGCGCGATCTGCGAGGCGCGGGCCCTCAAGCTCGCCCGCAATATGATGCTGGAGGCGCCGTCCTACACGACGATCGGCGCGGTCACCTACGCCGCCCGCGAGCTGCGCCACTGGCAGCCGGATTTTGCGAGGTAGCCGGGAAGCGTAGGATGGGTGGAGCGAAGCGGTACCCATCATTCTGACAGCGCGATAAGAGTTGATGGGTTTCGCTTCGCTCTACTCGTCCTACGCAGCGCGGCTTTCCCTGCGCCCTCTTCAACGCGAGGGCGGAACGAACAGCAAGCTCGGACAAATCATGTCGCGAGAATGCGGATGTTTGACTCACAAGCGATACACACTCGGCGTCGTCCCGGCAAAGGCCGGGACCCATAACCATCAACGATCATTGTTGAGCGACGCTGGAATGACGAGTTCCTTCAACAATACCCGCCGCGGCGTATGGGTCCCCGCTTTCGCAGGGACGACGAATGGAGAGAGCTGTGTGCTCAGCTCCTTCATCCTTAATCCGCCGCCTGTTCCCGCAGCCGCTGCGCGTACACGTTGATGATCAGCGCCGCGAGCAGGATCAACCCGCGGATCAGGATCTTCAGGAAGCTGTCGATATTGACGTGGTCGAGGCCGTTGTTGAGAACGCCGAGCACGAACAGGCCGACGATGGTGTTGCCGATGCCGCCGCGGCCGCCGAACAGGCTGGTGCCGCCGACCACCACGGCCGCGATCGAATCCAGCAGATAGGTATCGAACTCGTTCTGCTGGGCGCTGCCGAAATGGGCGACGCCGAGCATGCCGCCGATCCCCGAGCACACAGCCGAGATCACCATCACACTGCCGAGGATGAGCTTGACGTTGAGGCCGGCAAATTCCGCGGCCTCGCGGTTGCCGCCGACCATGTAGACGTAGCGGCCGAACCGTGTGTAGGTCAGCACCAGGTGGCCGCCGAGCAGCATCACCGCGGCGACGATCACGATCCAGGGGATGCCGCCGATCGAGCCGGAGCCGAGCGTCGTGATCAGGTCCGGCACCTTGTAGGCGATCTGGCCGCGCACCAGCAGCGCCGAGACGCCGGCCGCAATCTGCATCATGGCGAGCGTCATGATGAAGGAGGGGATGCCGATCATGGTCAACCCCAGCGCGTTGACGAGGCCGAGCAGCGCGCACAGCGCCAGCGCCAGCAGGATCGCGACGATGCCCGGCATCGGGACATTGGCGATGTTGACGTAGGATTCCTGCAGCGTGAAGTACGCCACCGCAATACCGGTGACGTTGGCGATGCTGGCGATCGACAGGTCGATCTCGGCGCACAGGATCACGAAGGTGAGGCCAACGGCGATGATGCCGGTGACCGACACTTGCGTGAGGATGTTGCCGACATTGTCGATGGTGGCAAACGACGGGCTCGCGATCGCGAAGAAGGCGCTGAGGAAGATCAGCGTCAGGAACGGCGCAATGTTGCGCATCTGCGAGCGCAGGAAGGGCGCCAGCCCGCGCGACCGCTGGTGATCCGCTCGCGCCGTGGCGCCGTCACTGCTTGCCATCATGTCTCTCCATCAAGCGCGATGAGGTGGTCATCGCGCTTTCTCTGTTTGTTTGAGCATCGGAAAACCGCTTCGCACTTTTCCGGATCATGCTCTAGGCCGCCTCCAGCAGCCGGTCCTTGCTGACCGCTTCGCCCGCGAATTCGCGCACCACCGCGCCGCGCTTCAGCACCAGGATCCGGTCGGCCAGCGACAGCACCGTCTCCGGCTCGGTCGACAGCACGATGATCGCCAGCCCCTTGGCGCGGAGATCGCGCACGATGTTGATCACGTCGTTCTTGGCGCCGACATCCATGCCGCGGGTCGGCTCGCACAGCACCAGGACGCGCGGCGGATAGGCTAGCCATTTCGCCAGCGCCACCTTCTGCTGATTGCCGCCGGACAGCATGCCGAGATCGAGGCCGACCACCGGCGGCCGGATCTGCAGTTGCTCGACCTGGCGCTGGGCGATCGCACGCTCGCGCACCGGCTTGAGCAGCAGCGCCGAGATCCGTTCGAGGATGCTGATCGAGATGTTCTTGTAGACCGGTTCCTGGTGGAACAGCATGGCGCGCCGGCTTTCCGGCACCAGGGCGACGCCGGCCCGTCGCGCCGCCGCGGTGCTGCGAAACGTCTTCGTGGCGCCGTCGACCGCAAGCGTTCCGCCGTCGGGTCGCAGCTTGCCGAACAGGATGCGCGACAGCTCCAGCTGCCCGCAGCCCATGAAGCCGTAGATACCGAGCACTTCGCCGGAGCGGGCCTCGAACGAGACGTCCCGCAGGCTGCGGCGCAGCGAGAGCTGATCCACCTTCAGCACCGCCGCGCCTCCGCTCGATTGCGGGAGCATCAGGTCATCGGTGTAGCTGTGTTCCAGCGCCTCGCCGCCGCGGCCGATCATGGCCTCGATCAGGGCGCCCTTGGTGGTGTCCGCGGACGCGGTCTCCGCGATCTTCCGCCCGTTGCGGAACACCGTCACCACGTCGGAGACCCGCAAAATGTCCTCGATGAAGTGCGAGATGAAGACGATGCTGGTGCCTTCGTCGCGCAGCCTGTGCAGCGTCGCAAAGAGGCGTTCGACCTCGGGCGGAGAGAGGGCGGAGGTCGGCTCGTCCAGGATGATGATGCGTGCGCCGGAAAACAGCACGCGAGCGATCTCGATCAGCTGCTGCAGGCCGATCGGCAAATCGCCGAGCCGCGTCATCGGGTTGACGTCGATGCCAAACCGGGCCAGCTGCTCGCCGGCCTCGCGCGCCATCCGCCGCCATTGCACGAAGCCGAGGCGGTTGGTCGGCTGGTTGCCGAGGAACACATTCTCAGCGACCGTGAGATCAGGCGCGACGCTGAGCTCCTGATGCACCATGCCGATGCCGGCGGCGTGCGCGTCACGGGTGGAGCGGAAGCGGGTCTCCTTGCCGTCCAGCATGAAGCGGCCGGAGAACTCCGGATGCACGCCGGCGATGATCTTCATCAGCGTACTTTTTCCGGCGCCGTTCTCGCCGACGAGACCATGGATCTCGCCGGCGTGCAGCGCGAAGTCGATCCCACGAAGGGCTTCGACGCCGCCGAAGGCCTTCGTGATCTGGTGCAATTCGAGGATCGCCGAGCGTCCCTGCGTCATGAGGCCCGCTCAGATCAGGAAATGATCCTCCATCCATTGCATGCCGGCGGCGTTGGCCTTGGTCACGACGGGACCGTCGGTCACGACATTCTTCGGAATGCCCTGGCCGCTCTTTTCGCCGCCGACCACGGCGGCGACGCCCGCGACGATCGCGCCGCCATGGATGCGGCAGGACGGATTGCGGACGGTCGCGAACATGCGGCCTTCGCTGACCGCCTGAATCGCCGGCGGCATGGCGTCGACACCGCCAATCAGGATGTTGGTGCGGTTGCGCGCCTTCATGATGTTGTAGGCGGCGAGCGCCATGTCGTCATTGTGGAAGAAGGCGGCGTCGATCTGCGAGTATTTGGTCAGATAGGTTTCCCAGAGCCGGGCGGTCTTCGAGACGTCCCAGTCGGCGGGCTGGGTATCCAGCACCTCGATGTTCGGGAACTGCTTGATGACCGAGTTGAAGCCCTTGGCGCGGCCCTGCGCGCCGGTATGGCCGAGCGCGCCCTGGGTCATGATGACCTTGCCCTTGCCGCCGATCGCGTTGCACAGCGCCTGCGTTACGGAGGCGCCCATGAACTCGTTGTCAGGTGCGAGGAACGAGTGGACGTTAATTTGATCGAGAGGAGCAATAAGCGTGTCCATGTCGATCACGGGGGTCCCGGCGTCGATCATCTTCTGCACCGGCTGGGTCAGCGTGCCGATGCCGAACGCCTGGATCGCGACGAAGTCCCATTTCTGCGACGCCATGTTGTCGATCGCGGCGCGCTGCTTGACGGCATCGAGCTGGCCGTCGAACCAGGTCACCTCGACGTTGAACAGCTTGCCCCAGAACTCGGCGGCCTGCTTGCCTTGCGCACACCATGTCGCCTGCAGTCCGGCGTTGGAGAATGCCGCCTTCAACGGCTTTTCCGAGCGTCCCATTTCGGCGGCGAGCGCGGACGTCGTCATGCCCATTCCGCCGAGCAGGCCGGCCGCAGCTCCACCTGCCGCCGCCATCTGCAGAAGGTCGCGCCGCGTCGTCGACGCCTTGTCCATCCCCTTGTCGGTCCCTGGCATTGCTTGCTCCCTCTTCGTTTTTCTGACCGTCGGCGTCAATTGCACGCGCCGCGGATAAAGCGAGTGTGTCACAATCGGAACGGTGATGCTACGGCCTCTCGTCCACGAGATGTTTCTGCTGCAGCACGATGGCTTCGATGTCGCCGAGCAGCTTGTGCCACGCAGCATCGATCTCCGCAGTCCACTGCTCGCCGAGAATTTCACGCAAGCTGTCGGCAATCACGGCGAAGAACGCGACGAACAGTTCGCGCGGCGTTCCGTAGGCGTCGTGTGAGAACACTTCCGATTCGATCAGGCGAAAATGTCCGCAGCGCTCCCCCGCGAAATCGAGGATGGCTTCGATCGTCAGCGCCAGCATCGAGCCTTTCACCGGCTCGCTGCCTTCGGTGCGAAACATCGCCTGCGTCTCGGGATGTTCGCGAAACAGGCGGCGATAGACTGAGGGTGTCAGATCATCGCAAGCCGCGGCTGCGAGTTCAAAGCTGCGTTCGATCGGATTCGATGATGGAGTCATAGCGGATTGCGATCATCACATAAAAAAAGAGCAGGGCTCAAAGCCCTGCTCCAAAAATTGTGTCGACCCTATTTGCCCCAAAAATTCGATTTGATCTTGATTGATGGGGTGACGCTGCTTGTGCGCGTCGGGCTCCTCCCGAGACTTGGACCACCAGGACACACCTCGCGGCTGGCCTGAGCCCGAATTGGTAGACTATCTTTCCAGGCTTGTCATCATTTTCGGCAACGATTGTTCAATTTTCGAGCAATTTGCGAAATGATTGGGATGGCGCCACCGGCGGTTGTGACGGGAGATGCAAAACACGTGGCAGGGTAAGGGGATACGACTGATTTCGGAGTTGCCGTGACGCAGGTGCCACGCTCGGTTATTTCCGTCGGCTGGAAGAAGAGGGACGCATTGGCGATCTCGACTTCCGGCGTTCATGGTGGTTAGTTCCGTCGTGGATGGTTTTGCGATGCGCCGGCGGCTGAAGAATTTTCTGCCCATCGTCCTGGTTGCCCTGCTGGTGCAGATTCTTGCACCGATCGGGGCCTGCTGGGCGGCGAGCCTTGCCGCGTCCGATCCGCTCGCGGCCGCCACCATCTGCCACGGCGATGCCGGCTCCGGAGCCGGGCAGGGCGACCAGACCGGTCACGACGCCCATGACGGCTGCTGCTCGGCGTGCAGCGTGCTGCAGACCGGTGCGCCCGTTGATGGCCCGCAAGTTACGGCCCAGGCCGTCGAACGCCTGCCGAGGCGGATCGCCTGGCTTGATTTCGCCTCCGAGTTCGATCGTTCGCGCGCCGGCCTCTCGGCGCAAGCCCGCGCGCCGCCGCTGTTTTCCTGACGACCTTGTCGCTGCCGGTGCGTCCCGCGCCAGCAAGTGCCCTTGAGCAAGCCGGCCGGAGCGCCGGTGTCAGGATTCATCCATGTTTCGCTATCATCCGCTGGAGGCGGCAAGCGTGCTCGCGCTGGGCGCGACGCTTTGCGCATTGCCGTCCGCTGCCGAAGCCCAGGCGCCCAGCACAGAGCTACCCTCCGTCACCGTCGAGGCGCCCCGGACGGCGGTGCGCGCCAAGCCGGCGGCGCAGAAGCCGCGCGTTCGTGCCGCGTCCGTGCGGCGGCCGCCGAAGCCGGCGACAGCGCCAGCCGTGACGGCGGCCCCAGCGGACGGCGCGAGGCCGGGGGAGACGCTTGCCGCGACCCGCGACGGTTTGAACCGGGCGCCGACAGGCCAAACGCAGACGACCATCGACCGCAGCCAGTTCGACAACCGACCGGCGTTCTCCGTCGCCGATGTGCTGCGCGACAGTCCGGGCATCTCGATCAAGCAGGGCAACGGCCCGCGTGATTTCGGCATCTCGATCCGCGGGTCGAATGCGCGGAACGGCTTCGGCATCCGCAACCTCGTCATCTTCGACGACGGTTTCCCGGTGACCCAGCCGGACGGCCTGTCGCGCAGCGACCTGATCGATCCGCATGCCTATGGCGCCATCGACGTGGTCCGCGGGCCGTCATCGGCGCTCTACGGCAATTATGCGACCGGCGGCGCGCTGAATTTCAGGACCCGGCCGGGCGGCAAGATCGACGGCGTCGAGTATGGCGTCGACGGCGGCAGCTTCGGTTACCTCAACAACTATCTCGCGGCGGGCAAGAAGGTCGGCAATTTCGAGGCCTCGCTGTTCGCGAGCGACGCGCGCGGCGACGGCTACATCGGCAACAGCTGGTTCAACACACAGACCGTTAATTTCCTCGGCACGCTGCAGGTCACGCCGGACGACCGCTTCACGGTGAAGCTGATCAACAACGACCTGACGACGCGCCTGCCGATCCGCTCCTCGCTCAACCAGTTCTACCAGAACCCGTTCCAGCAGGGCTGCACGACCGGCGCGACGGCCGCGCCGGGATGCGCCACCGTGACGTTGTTCAACAACGGATTCAACGCGGCGGCCGGGACCGACAGGGAGACCGCGGTTCAGGCCGGTCTCGGGCGCGACGACCGCCGTACCATCGTCGGCGGCCGCTGGGAGCACGACTTCGACAACCAGACCACCTGGCGCAACCAGTTCGTCTTCGACGACCGCAATATCAATCAACCGACGGGATCGACGAGCGCGATCGGCGACTTCCCGTCCTACAACTACATGAGCGACGTCGTCAGACGCGGCGATATTTTTGGGCTGGATTCGACGACCTATTTCGGCGGCTTCTACAATACGCTCACCGCGTCGAGCGACACGCGCAATGTAATGCCGGGCGGAAATGCGACGCTCGGAAGCCTGTCGAGCAATTTGTTCAGCACGACGACAAATTACGGTGTTCGCGCACGCGAGGAATTGAAGCTCACGTCTGCGCTGACGGCCGTTGCCGGCATTGGCTGGGAGGCCACCAGTCTGACGGGCCGGAACACCGCCTACAGCTACGCCGGCGCGGCCGGAACCACGACCACGGCGATCACGACGGCGGACCGGCAATTCCAGAATACCGCGCCCGAGCTCGCATTGCTGTACCGGCTGAGCAGCGAGTGGCAAGTCCGTGGACGAGTGGCAACCGGATACGGCACGCCGCAGGTCGGCAATTTGTTCGTCCTGCCGAGTGGCGCCTCGGGCAACAACACCCAGCTGCGGACGCAAAAGAATCTCGGTTACGATGTCGGTGCCGACTGGACACCGAACAACGCGCTCAAGCTCAGCGTCACGGGCTTCTACGAGTTCTTCAAGGACGAGCTCGTTTCTCAGGCCACGCCGCTTGCGGGCATCTCCTACACGTTCAACGCGCCGCGATCGGAGCATCGCGGCGTCGAGCTGGCCGCCGACTGGAAATTCCTGCCGGGCTGGCGGTTCTCGGCGGCCTACACTTATCTCGACGAGGTCTACACGGAATACGTCGAGAACATCACGAACGGCGCGGTGTTCAGCTTCAATCGCGCCGGCAACAAGATTCCCGGCATTTCGCCGAACGAGCTCACGGCGCGGTTGGGCTACGACCAGCTGTCGGGTCAGTTTCAGGGACTTGGCGGGTTCGTCGAAGTGCAGTGGAAGGACAGCTTCTACATGGACAACGCCAACCTCTTGAAGGCGCCGGGCTATGAGCTGGTCAATCTCAATCTGCACTACAAGACCGATCTCGTCTCCGATTATTTCAAGGCGCTGAACCTCTACATCGAGGTGAGGAACGTCTTCGACCGGACGTACGTGGCGTCGGCGAACAACATCTCAAATTCGGTGACCGCGGCAGGCATTCAAAATCCCGCGAGCGTACTGGCGAACTCGACCAACTCGATCTATGCCGGATCGCCGCGCGCCGTCGTGGCGGGCATGAAGATTGCGTTCAAATGAGGAGCGCATCGATGACCTATCGCAAACCGGTCGCCCTGACGCTGCTTGCATCGCTCATGCTCGCGGCCTTGCCGAGCCTTGCCGTCGCACAGATGAGCCATCAGCACGCCTCCGAAGCGGCCTGCGAAGAGACGGCCCTGCGCTGCGCGACCAAGGTCACGCCCGCCTTTGGGCGGGATGGGACATTGTGGCTGGTGTGGATGGCCGCAGGCCATATCTCCGTCGCGAGCTCAAAAGACCAGGGCAAGAGCTTTTCCACACCGGTGCAGGTCACACGGGAGCGGCTCAGTCTCGATTGGGGACCGGATGCGCGGCCGAAGCTTGCGATCGATGCCAAGGGCAACATCGCTGTGGCCTTCTCGATCTTCCGCGATCAGAATTTCAACGGTCAGGTGCTGACCACGCGATCGACCGATGGCGGGCGCAGCTTCGATGCGCCGAAGCCGATCACCACGAACAATGAGAGCCAACGGTTCGAGGCGATCGGTTTCGATCCTGCGGGGGCGATGTTTGCCGCGTGGCTCGACAAGCGCAACCGCGTGCCGGCGCAGCAGCGCGGCCAGAAATATGACGGTGCCGGATTGTTTTTCGCGTCATCGGGAGATGG
Organism: Bradyrhizobium sp. 33ap4; assembly: GCF_032654765.1. Taxonomy (NCBI): domain Bacteria; kingdom Pseudomonadati; phylum Pseudomonadota; class Alphaproteobacteria; order Hyphomicrobiales; family Nitrobacteraceae; genus Bradyrhizobium; species Bradyrhizobium sp. 33ap4. Next base: position 54,968 of record NZ_JAUMTJ010000003.1, read on the forward strand.
CGGAGCAACCTATTCCGACGCGCGGCTCGTCGCCGACAACACCTGCGAGTGCTGCCGCCTCGCGCTGGCGTTCGATGGTGCGGGCCATCCTGTGGTCGTGTTCCGGAACATCTTTGAAGGCGGCGTGCGCGACCATGCGGTCGTGACGTTCTCCGATCTGGCTACGCCCGGCGAGATCCATCTGGTGAGCCGCGACGACTGGCAGATCGCGGCCTGTCCGCATCACGGTCCGAGCCTGACGATATCGCGCGAAGGAACCTACCATGTGACGTGGTACACCAACGGCAAGGCGCGCAAGGGATTGTTCTATGCGCGCTCGCACGACGGCGGCAAAACCTTCTCCGATCCGCTTCCGGTCGGTCAGCCGAACCGCAGCCCGTCACGGCCGCAGATTATCGCGGGGCCGCAGGGGCTTGTCATGGCCTGGAAGGAATTCGACGGGCAGAAGACGACAATCGATCTCATGACATCGCACGACGATGGAGCGACATGGTCGAAGCCAACGGTGATCGCGGATACCGCCGACAGTTCCGACCATCCGCTGCTCGTCTCGAACAGCCGGCAGACCTATCTGTCGTGGATGACGAAGGCCGACGGCTACCATTTTCAAGCGATCGAGGGCGAACCATGAAGCGTTATCTGCTCGCGGCGCTGGTCCTGCTCGCAACGCTGCCGACTGCACTGGCGGCGGGAGAGGGCGCGCCAAGGCCGTTTGAACGCGGCAGCTGGCAAAAGCTGCTGCATGCGCATGCCGGTCGTCCGACCCTGGTGCATTTCTGGGGAGTGACCTGCGGACCATGCAAGGTCGAGCTGCCGGAGCTTGGCCAGTTCATGAAGGATCATCCCGGAATCGATATCGTCACGATCAGCGCGGATCTGGTTCCCAACCTTCCGGAAGCGACGCGATCGATGCTGGATCGCGCCGGCCTCGGCGCGGCCGAAAACTGGATCTTCGACGACGGCTTTGCCGAGCGGTTGAGATTTGAGATCGATCCGGCCTGGCAAGGCGATATCCCGCGAACCATGCTGATTTCCCGGGATGGAACGATCACGACGATCGAAGGGGCGGCCGAAATCGCCGATCTGAACAAATGGTCCAGCGCCCAGTCGGCAGCAACCCGATGACACTTGAATTTCAACTTGAAAGGAAATCCGTCGCCATGAAGACGCTCTCCCGCATCCTTGCCCTCGCAGCGCTGACCGCTGCACTCGCGTCGACGTCCGCGCGCGCGGAGGACGTCAAGGCCGGCGATCTCGTGATCACGCAGGCCTGGACGCGCGCAACGCCGAACGGTGCCAAGATCGGCGGCGGCTACCTGACGATCGAGAACAAGGGGACGACGCCCGACCGGCTGGTGTCAGGCACCGGCGATGTTGCCGGCAAGATCGAAGTCCACGAGATGTCGATGGACAATGGCGTGATGAAGATGCGTGCGCTCGACAAGGGCCTCACCATCGAGCCCGGCAAGACCGTGAAGCTCGCGCCGGGCGGCTATCACCTGATGATGTTCGATCTGAAGAATCCGCTGAAGCAGGGCGACAAGGTGCCGGTCACGCTCGAGTTCGAAAAGGCCGGCAAGGTCTCGGTCTCGCTGGACGTGCAGGCCGTCGGCGCGCAGGGGCCGGGCGGCGGTCATTCCGGCCATGGCGACCATTCCGGTCACATGGACATGAAGAAGATGTGAGGCAGCCATGCGATCACAGACGCTCCTCATTGCCACGGCGGCGCTGCTCGCAGCGCAGCCGGCGATCGCGCATATCACACTCGAAGGAAAGCAGGCGGCGGTCGGATCGTATTACAAGGCGGTGTTCGCCGTGCCGCATGGCTGCGCGGGCTCGGCGACAATCAAGATCCGGGTGCAGATTCCGGAGGGCGTGATCGGAGTTAAGCCGATGCCGAAGGCGGGCTGGACTCTCGATGCGGTCACCGGCAAATACGCCGCCCAATACGACTATCACGGCGCCAAGCTTTCCGAGGGCGTCAAGGAAGTCGCCTGGAGCGGTGGCAAGCTTGCGGACCAGAACTACGACGAGTTCGTGATGCAGACGTTTCTCACCGATACCTTGAAGCCCAACACCACGTTGTACTTTCCGGTCGTGCAGGAGTGCGAGCAGGGCGTCAGCCGCTGGATCGATACCCCAGCCGACGGGCAGGGCGGCGGGCACGACCATGGCAGCAAGACACCGGCTCCCGGCGTCAAGCTGCTGCCGAAGTCGTAAGCGATGCGGCTGGTCGCAAACCTCGCAGCGCTGCTCGTGGCGCTGTGTCTTGCGACCTCAGCCCATGCGCATGCCGTCCTGATCGGCGCCGAACCGGCCGACGGCAGCGTGGTGGCTGAAGCACCCAGGACGGTGGTGCTCCGCTTCAACGAAGCGGTGGCGCCGACGGCGGTCAGCCTGCTCGACGCCGCGGGCAAGCCGCGCGACGTCGCGTTCCGCGCCGTCGACCAGTCGGTGATGGTGACGCTGCCGGCGGGCCTGCCACAGGGCACGCAGGTGGTCAGCTATCGCGTGGTGTCGCAGGATGGCCATCCGGTCGCGGGCTCGCTGCTGTTTTCGATCGGCGTCGTCACCGGCTCGGCGGCGCCGTCAAGCGACGGCGTGCTCGATGTGTTGATCTGGCTGGCGCGGCTCGGGCTCTATCTGGGCCTGTTTGCCGGCGTCGGCGGCGTGTTCTTTGCGGCCTGGATCGGGCAGGGCCCGGCCGGCGAACGGCTGATCATGTGGTCGCTGAAGATCGGCCTTGTCGGCGCGATCGCGTCGCTTGGACTGCAGGGCGTCGACCTCTTGAACCTGCCGCTGTCGGGCATCGTGACGTGGGCGGCGTGGGCCAGCGCCGCCGGCACCAGCTTGTTTCCCGCGCTGCTGCTCGCGATCGCCGCGATGCTAATCGCGGCGATTGCCTGGCGCAGTCCGTCGTTCGGTGCAGCTTTCACCCGCACCGCGATCGCAATGATCTGTGTCGGGCTGTCGTTTGCGGTCAGCGGCCACGCCGCCACCGCTTCGCCGCAATGGCTGACGCGAGCCGCGCTGTTCATCCATGGCGTGGGCGTGGCGTTCTGGATGGGCGCGCTCGCGCCGCTGGCGGTGCTTGCCTGGCAGCGCAAGGATTCGCTGCTGCGGGTGCTGCGGCATTTTTCGACGATCGCGGTGCCGGTCGTCGCGTTGATCGCCTTGTCGGGCCTGGCGCTCGCGATCGTCCAGCTCGACAGTTTTCACGCGCTGATCGACACCGGGTACGGCAACATCCTGGTTGCGAAACTGGTGCTGGTGGTGTTGTTGCTCGGGCTCGCTGCGCTGAACCGGTTGGTGTTCACGCCGGCCATCGCGCGCGAGTTTCATCGGACACGGCCGCTGCAGCGCTCGATCGCGCTGGAATTCGTGCTGATGATCGCCATTCTCGGCCTCGTTGCACTCTGGCGCTTCACGCCGCCGCCGCGCGTGCTGGCGATGTCGGCCGATGTTCCGCTTGCGGTCCACATTCACACCGATGCCGCGATGTTCCAGGTGCTGATCGCGCCGGGCAAGGTCGGGCAAAATGACTTCGTGCTGCAGCTGATGAACGGCGATGCCAGCCCGTTCACGGCCAAGGAGGCGACGCTGACGCTGAGCTTGCCCGAGCGCGGCATCGAACCGATGGAACGCGCCGCCGCGCGCGGTGCCGATGGCTATTGGCACGTGCGCAAGGTGCCGTTGCCGGTGCCGGGCCGCTGGCACATGCAGATCGACGCCTTGGTGACCGATTTCAAGAAAGTGACGCTGGAAGACGATTTCGAGGTCAGGTAAAGCCGCGGTCGGCGCGCTGGGCACTTCGATGGTACGCAATTCGTTCAAATGGCCGAAAATCGCCTGATTTGAAGGGTTTTTCTTATTTGGCGGCCTTGTGTTTTCACAGCCGATCCGGTTTCACTGCAGCTCTTCCCACGCTTTCCTGATTCCCGAGTAACGCCATGCGATTGTCGCGGTTTTTCCTGCCCATCCTGAAAGAAAACCCGAAAGAGGCGGAGATCGTCTCGCATCGGCTGATGCTGCGCGCGGGCATGATGCGGCAGGAGGCTGCCGGCATTTATGCCTGGCTGCCGCTCGGTTTCCGGGTGCTGAAGAAGATCGAGCAGATCGTTCGCGAGGAACAGGACCGCGCCGGCGCGCTCGAGCTCTTGATGCCGACGCTGCAGCTCGCCGATCTCTGGCGCGAAAGCGGCCGCTACGACGCCTATGGCCCGGAGATGCTGCGCATCCTCGATCGTCACAAGCGCGAGCTGTTGTACGGGCCGACCAACGAGGAAATGATCACGGAGATTTTCCGCTCCTACATCAAGTCCTACAAGAACCTGCCGCTCAACCTCTACCACATCCAGTGGAAATTCCGCGATGAGCAGCGTCCGCGCTTCGGCGTGATGCGCGGCCGCGAGTTCCTGATGAAGGACGCCTATTCGTTCGACCTCGACGAGGCCGGCGCGCGGCGCTCCTACAACAAGATGTTCGTGGCCTATTTGCGCACCTTTGCGCGGATGGGCCTCAAGGCGATCCCGATGCGGGCCGAGACCGGCCCGATCGGCGGCGACCTCAGCCACGAATTCATCGTGCTCGCGGAGACCGGCGAGTCCGGCGTCTACATCAACCGCGATGTGCTGGACCTGCCGGTGCCGGGCGCGGACGTCGATTATGACGGTGATCTGACGCCGATCATCAAGCAGTGGACTTCGGTCTACGCCGCGACCGAGGACGTCCACGAGGCTGCGCGCTTCGAACAGGAAGTGCCTGAGGCAAAGCGGCTGAACACGCGCGGCATCGAGGTCGGCCAGATCTTCTATTTCGGCACCAAATATTCCGAGACCATGAAGGCGATGGTGGCCGGTCCCGACGGCGTCGACGTGCCGATCCATGGCGGCTCCTACGGCGTCGGCGTGTCGCGTCTGGTCGGCGCGATCATCGAAGCGTGTCACGATGACGCCGGCATCAAATGGCCCGAGGCCGTCGCGCCGTTCCGCGCCGCGATCCTCAATCTCAAGCAGGGCGATGCCGCGGTCGATGGCGCCTGCGAGCAGCTTTATCGCGAGCTCTCGGCGAAGGGCGTCGACGTGCTCTACGACGACACCGACCAGCGTGCCGGCGCCAAGTTCGCCGCGGCCGATCTGATCGGCATCCCGTGGCAGATTCTGGTCGGACCCAAGGGGCTTGCGGACGGCAAGGTCGAAGTGAAGCGTCGCAGCGACGGCTCACGCGACAATATGAGCCGCGCCGACGTGGTCGCGAAGCTCGCGGGTTAAAGTTTATTCACGCCGTGCTGATCGGCGGGGTAATCCGGCCACATTTGGCCCGAATCATGGGATTATCGACAGATGGATGAGACCATGAGCGAGCCAGTCCGTACCCCGCCCTTTGCGCCATTCGAATGGCTGCTGTCCGGACGCTATCTGCGCGCGCGCCGCAAGGAAGGGTTCATTTCGGTCATCGCCGGCTTTTCGTTCCTCGGCATCATGCTCGGCGTCGCCACGCTGATCGTGGTGATGGCGGTCATGAACGGCTTCCGCAAGGAATTGCTGGACAAGATCCTCGGCCTCAACGGACACATTCTGGTGCAGCCGCTGGAATCGCCGCTGACCGACTGGAAGGATGTCGCCGACCGCATCAGCCAGGTGCAGGGCATCCGCCTCGCCGCACCGGTGGTCGACGGGCAGGGGCTCGGCTCATCGCCGTTCAACGCCGCCGGCGTCTTCATCCGCGGCATCCGCGCCGACGATCTCAACAACCTCACCTCGATCGCCAAGAACATCAAGCAAGGCTCGCTCGAGGGCTTTGATGAGGGGCAGGGCGTCGCGATCGGTCGCCGCCTCGCTGACCAGCTTTCGCTGCATGCCGGCGACATGATCACGCTGGTCTCGCCGAAGGGCGCGGTGACGCCGATGGGCACCACGCCGCGCATCAAGCCCTACAAGATCACTGCGGTGTTCGAGATCGGGATGTCGGAATATGATTCGACCTTCGTGTTCATGCCGCTGACCGAGGCGCAGGCCTATTTCAACCGCAACAACGACGTGTCCTCGATCGAGGTGTTCACCACCAATCCGGACAAGATCGAGACCTATCGCAAGCTGGTGACCGAGGCGGCCGGCCGGCCGGTCTTCCTGGTCGACTGGCGGCAGCGCAATTCGACCTTCTTCAACGCGCTTCAGGTCGAACGCAACGTGATGTTCCTGATCCTGACCATGATCGTGCTGGTCGCGGCGCTCAACATCGTCTCGGGACTGATCATGCTGGTGAAGGACAAGGGCCAGGACATCGCGATTCTGCGGACCATGGGCGCCTCGCAGGGCTCGATCATGCGGATATTCCTGATCACCGGCGCATCGATCGGCGTCGTCGGCACGCTGGTCGGTCTGCTGGTCGGCTTGCTGATCTGCTTCAACATCGAAACCATCAGGCAATTCCTGTCGTGGCTCACCAACACGGAATTGTTCGATCCGACGCTGTATTTCCTGTCGAAGCTGCCTGCTGAAATCGATTTTGGCGAGACGCTCGCCGTCGTGATCATGGCGCTGACGCTGTCCTTCCTTGCGACGCTCTACCCGTCGTGGCGCGCCGCGCGCCTCGATCCGGTCGACGCGCTCCGGTACGAATAAGGAGCGCACATGGCGGAGGGGGCGGAAGACACACCGGTCGTCTATCTTCATGACATCAAGCGGGAATACCGGCAGGGCGAAGCGACGCTGACCGTCCTGAACGGCGCCAATCTCGCGCTGTGGCCCGGTCAATCGGTGGCGCTGGTGGCGCCGTCGGGATCCGGCAAGTCGACATTGCTGCACATCGCGGGCCTGCTGGAGACCCCCGATGACGGCGAAGTCTATGTCGCGGGCACGCCGACCTCGCAGATGTCCGACGTCGACCGCACCCAGATTCGCCGTTCCGATATCGGCTTCGTCTATCAATCGCACCGGTTGCTGCCGGAGTTCTCGGCGCTCGAGAACGTCATGCTGCCGCAGATGATTCGCGGCCTCAAACGCTCCGAAACCGTGAAACGGTCGACCGAGATTCTCTCCTATCTCGGGCTCGGCGATCGCATCACCCATCGCCCAGCCGAGCTCTCGGGCGGCGAGCAGCAGCGTGTCGCGATCGCGCGCGCGGTTGCCAACGCGCCCCGGGTACTGTTCGCGGACGAGCCGACCGGCAATCTCGATCCCGGCACGGCCGACCACGTCTTCAACGCGCTGATGCAACTCGTGAAGGCGACCCGGGTCGCGATGCTGATCGCGACTCACAATCTGGATCTCGCCGCGCGAATGGATCGCCGGGTGTCGCTGTCGAACGGACAGGTTGTCGAGCTCGAATAGTGCGCCGTCGCGTGAACTGGCTAGCGGTGCGCGTGAAGAAGCCGCGCTAAGACGAGAGAATCCGGAGCCTTTTTCCGTGTCGCTTCGATCGGAACGAAATGCTTCTGGCTCAATAAGCGGGGCGAGGCCGTCTGCCGGATGCTCTCGGCTGCCTGTCGATCGGCGGCCCGGCATAATAGGGGTTGTTGATGCAGATCGCCGCGAGGCCGGACGCCGAAGCCTGGCACTGCGCGATCGAAGTGTAGCCGCAGTCGGTATCCTCACCGCCCCATCGGTAGTTGGTTTTGCAGACCGGCGAGGTCGAATCGTATTTCTGGGCGCTGGCCGGCGCGGCTGCCAAGGCCAGGAGTGTCGGCAAGAGTGCCAGAATCAGACTGCGCATCAGAAATCTCCTCGTCGGCGCCGGCAATGCTGATGCCGAGCGCGCGCGAATAGGCACCTGTGCGCAGCGCCGGATCAACTCACATTCCCGCGCCGGGGTTGCCGGACCGAGCGTATCAGTGGATGAACAGGTCGAAGAAATTGCCCTCACGGCGGTCCCGCGGGGACACGTGAAGATACGAGCGCGGGTCGTTGTCGCCGGCATAATAGGGGTTGGCGATGCAGTTCTGCCCGATGCCCGAAGCGGTGGCCAAGCACGCCTCATACGATGGATAGGAGCAGTTGCTCAGGCCGGGATAGCGGTCGCCTTGAATGCAGAACGGGTAACGCACGCCGACGGCATGCGCGGGCGCAGTCCCCAGCGTTGCAAGTGCAGCCACCGATGCCGCAGCAGCAAGAATCATCGTCCGCATCTGCATTCCTTTTGCTGCGAAGATTCGACCCTGGCGACGATCCAAATCGGACAAGCCGGTTCCGGTCAACGATCTTGCGCCCAGCTGCGCACGCAGATCCGAATTGTGAAGATTGTGCGGCAACTATGTGGCAAAAACTCCAGGAAGTGCCCGTAATACAGTATTAACTTCAAATTTGAGCGAAGTCGTTTGGCCCTGCCTGTTGCCGCGAAGTTACAGCAATTCCGCCGGCGGCTGCTATGACGGTGTCTCGCGGCCTTGGGGGCCTGTAGAAAAAGTTGGAACGGGAAAATGAAAAAGATTTTGCTTGTCACCGCCAGCATGCTCGCGCTCAGCGCGACTGCTGCCTCCGCGGCTGACCTCGCGGCTCGCCCTTACACCAAGGCTCCGCCGCCCATGGTTGCCGCTGTTTATGATTGGACTGGCTTCTACATCGGTATCAACGGTGGTTGGGGCCAGAGCCACGACAACCGTTCGGTCGACGGCTTCGGCGGCGTCGGAAGCTACGACGCCAACGGCGGCACCGTCGGTGGCCAGATCGGCTACCGCTGGCAGGCCGGCGGCTGGGTGTTCGGTCTGGAAGCTCAGGGCAACTGGGCTGACTTCTCCGGCAGCACCGGCAATCTGGTCGTCCCGGGCGGCATCGTTCGCTCGAAGACTGATGCGTTCGGCCTGTTCACCGGTCAGATCGGCTACGCCTGGAACAACGTCCTGCTGTACGCCAAGGGCGGTGCTGCGGTCACCGATCGCAACTTCCAGTTCCTCAACGCGGCCGGCAATCTGGCGTCCGAGACCGGCTTCGACACCCGTTGGAGCCCGACGGTCGGTGTTGGCCTCGAATTCGCCTTCTCGCAGGGCTGGTCGCTCGGCGTCGAGTACAACCACATCTTCGAAGACACCCATGGCGCGACCTTCGTGACCCCGGCTGGTGTTGCCGTGACCGGCTTCCACACCGGTGGCGACACCGACATGGTCCTGGGCCGTCTGAACTACAAGTTCGGTGGCCCGGTCATCGCGAAGTACTGATCGCTCGCTTAATTCAAGCGGCATCGAAAACCCCGGGCTTCTTCGGCCCGGGGTTTTTTGTTGGCCTGGCGGCGCCGGCCCGTCGGCCAGGAGCAGGGGACGGGCTTTGCCCGTCCGCTTCGGGATTCGGGTCGGATTTGATTGGACGAGGCCTTCCGACCGAACGGTCAACGCCGCATATTCGCGGCATGACGGACCTGCAGCTGACTTCCCAACTGACGTGCCCGTCCTGCGGCCATGTCTCCATCGAGACGATGCCGACCGACGCCTGCCAGTTCTTCTATGATTGCAAGGGCTGCGGCACTCGCCTGAAACCGAAAGCAGGAGATTGCTGCGTGTTTTGCTCATACGGAACGGTCCTTTGCCCTCCCAGGCAGGCTGGGAATTGCTGCGGTAACTAGCTCCCCGGAGGCTCAAGACGAGTTCGCCATCCGGATCACTGTCGGCGGCGAGACGTCGGCCGCTCAGGAATTAACCACAGGGGTCACTTCTCGAACTGGGTCGCCGGCATTGCTTGACTCCTAGAACAAAAAAGGAACAATGTTCTGCATACGTTCCGGTTCAGGGAGAGCGGCCATGTTGAAGATTTTCGTGCAAGAAGCTGCAGCGCTGGCATCGATCACGCTGTTCGTCGGGATGATCGCGGTGTGGGCCCAGCTGATCACCCAATTCTGAAAATGCGCCCGCGGGGACAGGGGCATCGCCGGCGGCATGGTCTGCCCCTGGGGAAAAGCAGGAGGACTTGCCGCCACGCCGCGTTCGGCGTGGACTTCACAGGGGTCAGGCCCCACCATGGGATTGCGAGTCGGGTCTGACACTTTCGAGTTCCGGCCCTGGCGCTCGCTCCATCCCTGACTCAAGAGATTCCGTAAGCAGTCATGCCGAATGCCGGATTCGTTCACCTTCACGTTCATTCCGCTTATTCGCTGCTGAAGGGCTCGATCAAGATCGCCAAGCTGGGCGAGCTCGCGAAGGCCGACCGCCAGCCGGCGCTGGCGCTGACCGATACCGACAACATGTTCGGCGCACTGGAATTCTCGGACAAGATGGCCGGCTACGGCATCCAGCCGATCGTCGGCTGCGAGCTGGCGGTGGATTTCGGCGACGTCGATCCGAATACGCGGAGCATCCTTGCGACGACGGGCCCGGCGCGAATCGTGCTGCTGGCGGCGCGCGAGCGCGGCTACCGCAGCCTGATGCGGCTGAACTCGCGGGCGTTCCTGGAGACGCCGGTCAACCAGACCCCGCACATCAAGTTCGATTGGCTCATCGACGACGCCGAGGACCTGATCGCGCTGACCGGCGGCCCCGACGGCCCGATCGCGCTGGCGCTCCGGGCCGAGCAGGCGGCGCTGGCGATCACCCGCTGCGAACGCCTGGCCGGCCTGTTCGGCGATCGCCTCTACATCGAATTGCAGCGCCACGGCGCCGACAAGGAACGCCGCACCGAAGGCGGCCTGATCGATCTCGCCTACAGCAAGGGCCTGCCGCTGGTGGCGACCAACGAGCCGTATTTTGCCAGCAATGACGACTACGAATCGCATGACGCGCTGCTCTGCATCGCCGGCGGCCATCTGATTGCCGAGACCAACCGCGAGCAACTGACCCCGGATCACCGCTTCAAGACCCGCGCGGAAATGGCGGTGCTGTTCGCCGACATCCCGGAGGCGCTGGCCTCGACGGTGGAGATCGCCGAGCGCTGCTCGTTCCGGCCGAAGACCCGCAAGCCGATCCTGCCGTTCTTCACGGTGGGTGCCGCCGCCAGCGCCGATGCCGCCGCCGACGAGGCCGCCGAGCTGAAGCGCCAGGCCGAGGAGGGGCTCGCGAATCGCCTGCGGGTGCACGGTCTCTCGCCGGGAATGACCGAAGAGGACTACAGCAAGCGGCTTGCCTTCGAGCTCGACGTCATCACCCGCATGAAATACGCGGGCTACTTCCTGATCGTCTCCGACTTCATCAAATGGGCGAAGGCGCAGGGCATTCCGGTCGGGCCGGGCCGCGGCTCCGGCGCCGGCTCGCTGGTCGCCTGGGTGCTGACCATCACCGACCTCGATCCGATGCGGTTTGCGCTGCTGTTCGAGCGCTTCCTCAATCCCGAACGCGTCTCGATGCCGGACTTCGACATCGACTTCTGCCAGGACCGCCGCGGCGAGGTGATTCAGTACGTGCAGGAGCGCTACGGCCGCGACCAGGTGGCGCAGATCATCACCTTCGGTACGCTGCAGGCGCGCGGCGTGCTGCGCGACGTCGGGCGCGTGCTGCAGATGCCCTATGGGCAGGTGGACAAGCTGACCAAGCTGGTGCCGCAGAATCCCGCAGCGCCGGTGACGCTGGCGCAGGCGATCGAGGGCGAGCCCAAGCTGCAGGCGTTCCGCGACGAGGATCCGGTGGTGGCGCGTGCGTTCGATATCGCGCAGCGCCTCGAAGGCCTGACGCGCCATGCCTCGACGCATGCCGCCGGTATCGTGATCGGCGACCGGCCGCTGAGCGAGCTGGTGCCGCTCTACCGCGATCCGAAATCCGACATGCCGGTCACCCAATTCAACATGAAATGGGTCGAGCCGGCGGGCCTCGTGAAATTCGACTTCCTCGGCCTGAAGACGCTGACCGTGCTGGACGTCGCGGTGAAGCTGCTCAAGCAGCGCAACGTTCATGTCGATCTCGCGACGCTGCCGATCGACGATGAGCCGAGCTATCAGATGTTGGCGCGGGGCGATGTCGTCGGCGTGTTCCAGGTGGAAAGCCAGGGCATGCGGCGCGCGCTGATCGACATGCGGCCGGACCGCTTCGAGGACATCATCGCGCTGGTGGCGCTGTATCGCCCGGGCCCGATGGCGAACATCCCGACCTATTGTGCGCGCAAGCACGGCGACGAGGAATCGGAATATCTGCATCCGATCCTGGAGCCGATCCTGAAGGAGACCTTCGGCGTCATCATCTATCAGGAACAGGTGATGCAGATCGCGCAGCAGATGGCGGGCTACTCGCTCGGCCAGGCCGACCTGCTGCGCCGCGCGATGGGCAAGAAGATCCGCGCCGAGATGGACAAGCAGCGCGACATCTTCGTCGACGGTGCGATGAAGAACGGCGTAGGCAAGGGCCAGGCCGAGACGATTTTCGAACTGCTCGCCAAGTTCGCCGACTACGGCTTCAACAAGAGCCACGCGGCGGCCTATGCGCTGGTGTCGTACCACACCGCCTATATGAAGGCGCATTACCCGGTCGAGTTCCTCGCGGCGTCGATGACGCTCGAACTCAACAACACCGACAAGCTGTCCGAATTCCGTTCCGAGGCGCAACGGCTCGGCATCAAGGTCGAGGCGCCCAACATCAATCGCTCCGGCGCGACCTTCGAGGTCAGCGAGAACACGATCTACTACGCGCTCGCCGCGCTGAAGGGCGTCGGCATCCAGGCGGTCGAGCAGATCATCGAGGAGCGCAACAAGAAGGGCGCCTTCACCTCGCTGGCCGATTTCGCCGCGCGGGTCAGCCCGCGCGCGGTCAACAAGCGGATCATCGAGAGCCTCGCGGCGGCCGGCGCCTTCGATACGCTGGAGCCGAACCGCGCGCGCGTCTTCGCCGGCGCCGATGCGATCCTCGCCGCCTGCCAGCGCAGCCATGAGGCGGCGACCTCGGGCCAGAACGACATGTTCGGCGGCGCGGCGGATGCGCCGAGCATCATGCTGCCGCAGATCGAGCCGTGGCTGCCCGCGGACCGGCTGCGGCGCGAATATGACGCCATCGGCTTCTTCCTGTCGGGCCATCCGCTCGACGACTACGCGACCGCGCTGAAGCGGCTGCGCGTGCAGTCCTGGGCGGAGTTCTCGCGCGCGGTGAAGACCGGCGCCACGGCGGGCAAGGTCGCGGCAACCGTGGTGTCGCGCATGGAGCGGCGCACCAAGACCGGCAACAAGATGGGCATCATGGGCCTGTCGGACCCGACCGGCCATTTCGAAGCGGTGCTGTTCTCGGAGGGCCTTGCGCAATACCGCGACGTGCTCGAGCCGGGCGCGGCCGTGCTGTTGCAGCTCGGCGCCGAATTGCAGGGCGAGGACGTGCGGGCGAGGGTGCTGCACGCCGAGCCGCTGGATCACGCCGCGGCCAAGACGCAGAAGGGCCTGCGCATCTTCGTCCGCGACACCAAGCCGCTGGAGTCGATCGCCCGCCGCCTCAACATGCCGGAAGCCGCGCCCGCCCCGGGCGGCGCAGCAAAGGTACCGGCCGTGAAGCCGGCCGCCGCGCCGCCACCGGCGGCGGGGGCCGATGGCGACGTCTCGCTGGTGATGATCCTGGACCTCGAAACCGAGGTGGAGATGAAGCTGCCCGGCCGCTACAAGGTCTCGCCGCAGATCGCCGGCGCGATCAAGGCGGTGGCGGGCGTGGTCGACGTGCAGACCCTGTAAACTGGGGACTCCGGACGCCAAACAGGGCCGTTTCGGCACGATTTGGGCCCGGCCGGCCGGTGTAACCGGCCGTATTTCCTTGCTTCTGGCGCAAATCGCGCTATATAGCGCGCCATCTCACACGGAAACATGGCTCTCAAGGCCGTCCGGTGGCAACCGGGCCATTCAGGCGCGTTTGCTCACACGTTTCCGGAGGAACCAACCGGAGAATTATCACTATGTCGCTACCCGATTTTTCTATGCGTCAGTTGCTTGAAGCTGGCGTTCACTTTGGCCACCAGGCCCACCGCTGGAATCCGAAGATGCAGGATTACATCTTCGGCGCCCGCAACAACATCCACATCATCGACCTCGCGCAGACCGTGCCGATGCTGCACCGTGCCCTGCAGGCGGTCAGCGATACCGTCGCCAAGGGCGGCCGCATCCTGTTCGTCGGCACCAAGCGCTCGGCCCAGGACGGCGTTGCCGACGCTGCCAAGCGTTCGGCGCAGTACTTCGTCAACTCGCGCTGGCTCGGCGGCACGCTGACCAACTGGAAGACGATCTCGGCCTCGATCAAGCGCCTGCGTCATCTCGACGACGTGCTGTCGTCGGGCGAAGCCAACTCCTACACCAAGAAGGAGCGGCTGACGCTGCAGCGCGAGCGCGACAAGCTCGACCGTTCGCTCGGCGGCATCAAGGACATGGGCGGCCTTCCCGACATGATCTTCGTGATCGACACCAACAAGGAAGACATCGCGATCCAGGAAGCCCAGCGGCTCAACATCCCGGTCGCGGCGATCGTCGACACCAATTCGGACCCGAAGGGCATCACCTATGTGGTGCCGGGCAATGACGACGCCGGCCGCGCGATCTCGCTGTATTGCGATCTCGTGGCGCGCGCCGCCATCGACGGCATCTCGCGCGCTCAGGGCGATTCCGGAATCGACATCGGCGCGTCGGCGACGCCCGTGCAGGAAGACCTTCCGGCGGCTGCGCCGTCCGGCTTCCAGGGCCTCGCCGGCCCGCGCGGCACCGCCGACAACCTCAAGAAGCTCACCGGCGTGTCCGGTGCGATCGAGAAGAAGCTCAACGACCTCGGCATCTTCCACTACTGGCAGCTCGCCGAGCTCGACCACGACACCGCGCACAAGATCGGCGAAGAAGTCGGTCTGCCGAGCCGTGCCGACGCCTGGGTCGCCCAGGCCAAGACGCTCGCCGAAGCGGAATAAAGGCTACGCGGCGTGGCCGGGTCTCGCCCGGCCGCCGCTTCTATTCCACGAACAACGATCTCCCTGTTGCAGATAGCGGCGCCATCGGGCGCCGCGGTTTCTGTACAGGCAAGAAGGACATTGAACGATGGCAACGATCACAGCAGCGATGGTCAAGGAGCTCCGCGAGTCGACTGGCGCGGGCATGATGGATTGCAAGGCGGCGCTGACCGAGAACAACGGCGACATGCAGGAAGCGCAGGACTGGCTGCGCAAGAAGGGCCTCTCCAAGGCCGCCAAGAAGGCCGGCCGCGTCGCGGCCGAGGGCCTGATCGGCGCGCTGACCTCCGGCACCAAGGGCGTGCTGGTCGAGGTCAACTCGGAGACCGACTTCGTTGCGCGCAATGAGCAGTTCCAGGGCCTGGTCAAGATGATCGCCCAGGTCGCGCTGCACAACGGCGCCGACGTCGAGAAGATCAAGGCGGCCAAGGTCGGCGACGTCACCGTCGAGACCGCGATCTCCGACGCGATCGCGACCATCGGCGAGAACATGACGCTGCGCCGCGCCGCCTCGCTCGAGGTGAGCAAGGGCGTGGTGTCGAGCTATGTCCACAACGCGGTCGTCGAGGGCGCCGGCAAGATCGGCGTGATCGTGGCGCTGGAGTCCGCCGGCAAGACCGACGAGCTCGCGGTGCTCGGCCGCCAGCTCGCCATGCACGTCGCGGCGGCGAAGCCGCTGGCGCTCGACCCGGCCGGGCTCGATCCGGAGACCGTCAAGCGCGAGAAGGACGTGCTGGCCGACAAGTACCGCCAGCAGGGCAAGCCGGAGAACGTCATCGAGAAGATCGTCGATTCCGGCCTGAAGACCTACTACAAGGAGGTCTGCCTGCTCGATCAGGCCTTCATCCACGATAGCGGCAAGTCGGTTGCCCAGGCGGTGAAGGAAGCTGAGGGTAAGGTCGGCGGGCCGATCAAAATCGCTGGCTTTGTGAACTATGCTCTCGGTGAGGGAATCGAGAAGCAGGAAAGTGACTTCGCCGCCGAAGTCGCGGCCGCCAGCGGCAAGAAGTAACCGCTGACACCAAGGCGTCCGGCGCTCCGCGCCGGAGGCCTGCCTGCGCGGGATAAGAAAGCGATCGCATCATGGCTGAGCCGATCTATCGTCGCGTGGTGATCAAGCTGTCCGGCGAATATCTGGCCGGCTCCCACGGGTTCGGTATCGATCAACCGACGGTCGATCGCATCGCCGACGACCTGATCGCAGCCCGCAAGCTCGGTATCGAGGTCGCCGTCGTGATCGGCGGCGGCAACATCGTCCGTGGCGTCGAGGTGTCCTCGCGCGGCGTCTCCCGGCCGACCGGCGACACCATGGGTATGCTTGCCACCATGATGAACTGCCTCGCGCTGGAGGCGGCGATCGAGCGCAAGGGAACCCCGGCGCGGACCTTGTCGGCATTCGTGATGCCGGAGATTTCCGAGCTGTTCACCCGTAGTGCAACGCACAAATATCTCGCCGAGGGACGCATCGTCCTGCTCGGCGGTGGAACCGGCAACCCGTTCTTCACGACCGACACCACCGCCGTGCTCCGCGCGGCCGAAATCGGTGCGCAGGCGGTGCTGAAGGCCACCAATGTCGACGGCGTCTACAGCGCCGATCCGAAGAAGGACCCCAAAGCCAAGCGCTTCGACCGCCTAACCCATTCGCAGGCGATCGAGGGCGGCTACAAGGTCATGGACGCGACCGCTTTCGCACTTGCCCGCGAGACGTCGCTGCCTATCATCGTGTTCTCTATCGCGGAGCCCGGTTCGATCGGTGCGATTCTGCGCGGTACCGGACACGGCACCGTCGTCGCCGGCTGATTGCCGCGCCTCCGGGTCCAGATTTTGGGCCCGAGGGCGTCGACAGCCGGTTTCTAGTGAAAGGGAGAAACGTCATGGCCGCAGCTGGTTTTGACATCAACGACGTGAAGCGCCGCATGCAGGGCGCCACGCAATCGCTCAAGCACGAGCTCGGCGGCCTGCGCACCGGCCGTGCCGCGGCCTCTATGTTGGAGCCGGTCCAGGTCGAGGCTTACGGCTCGCATATGCCGCTCAACCAGGTTGCCACCATCAGCGTGCCCGAGCCGCGCCTGCTCTCGGTGCAGGTCTGGGACAAGACGATGGTCAAGGCCGTGGAGAAGGCAATCGTCGACTCCAACCTCGGCCTGTCGCCGGCGACCGAAGGACAGGTGCTGCGCTTGCGGATTCCCGAACTCAACGAGGAGCGCCGCAAGGAGCTCGTCAAGGTCGCGCACAAATACGCGGAAGCGGCCAAGGTCGCGGTACGCCACGTGCGCCGCGACGGCCTCGACGTGATCAAGAAGCTCGAGAAGAATCACGAGATCTCCGAGGACGATCAGGAGCGCCTGTCGAACGAGGTGCAGAAGGCGACCGACGGCGTGATCGCCGAAGTCGATCAGCTGCTTGCCGCCAAGGAAAAGGAAATCCTGACGGTCTGAAGGCGCTACGGGAACGAGCCGATGTCGAACGCCGCCGCCCCAGCAGCTGACGGACCGGATCGCTCCGGCAGTCCGTTGCATGTGGCCATCATCATGGACGGCAACGGGCGCTGGGCCGCTTCGCGCGGCTTGCCGCGCGTCGAGGGCCATCGCCGCGGCGTCGAAGCGCTGCGCCGCGTGGTGCGTGCGGCCCATGAACTCGGCATCGTCTATCTCACCATTTTTTCTTTCAGCTCGGAAAACTGGTCGCGGCCCGCGAGCGAGATCGGCGATCTGTTCGGCCTGTTGCGCCGCTTCATCCGCAACGATCTGGCGACGCTGCATCGTGACGGGGTGCGGGTGCGCGTGATCGGCGAGCGTGACGGGCTTGACGCCGACATCTGCGCGCTGCTCAACGAGGCAGAGGAGCTGACGAAGAACAACGTCAAGCTCAGCCTTGTGGTCGCCTTCAACTATGGTTCGCGGGCGGAGATCGCCGCCGCGGCGCGGCGCCTTGCGCGCGAGGTCGCCGAAGGCAAGCGCGACGCCAACTCCATCGATGCCGACACGCTCGGGCAATATCTCGATGCGCCCGACATTCCGGATCCGGATCTGATTATCCGCACCAGCGGCGAGCAGCGTCTGTCCAACTTCCTGATGTGGCAGGCCGCCTATAGCGAACTCGTGTTCGTGCCGATTCACTGGCCGGATTTCGACAAGGCGGCGCTCGAAGGCGCGATTGCGGAATACGGCAAGCGCGAGCGCCGGTTCGGCGGGCTCGCTGCGAAAACCGGATCGTGACCGAGGGCGAGGCCGCGCCGGCGGCAGCAAACGAGGAGGGGTCGCGCAATCTCGCGATGCGCGTGATTGCGGCGCTGGTGCTGGCGCCGGTTGCGATCGCGCTGGCCTATATGGGCGGCGTCGCCTGGTCGCTCCTCGTGACATTGGCGGCGGCCGGATTGTTCGCGGAATGGCTTGTTGTCACCGGACTCGGACGCGAGCTCCGTGTCGTGGTGCCCGGCGTGGTCGCGTTGCTGCTCGCCGGACTATGCCTGATGGCCGGCCGTATCGATGCGGCCCTGATCGTACTCGCCGCCGGTGCGGTTGTTGTGGCGCTGACGTCCGGCGCGCGGCGCAACTGGGCCATTGCGGGACTGCTCTATGCGGCAGGGGCCGAGATTGCATCGGTCCTGCTGCGCCTCGACACGGCGAAGGGCTTTGCCGCGCTGATGTTCGTGTTGCTGATCGTGTGGGTCACCGATATCGGCGGCTACTTCGCGGGCCGCAGTATCGGCGGGCCGAAGCTCTGGGTGCGGGTCAGCCCGAAGAAGACATGGGCGGGCGCGGTTGGCGGCTTCGGGGCGAGCCTGCTGGTCGCTGCCGGCTTTGCCGCCCTTGAGATCGGCTCGACCGGTCCGCTCTTGATGCTCGGCGCCGTGTTGTCGGTGGTCTCGCAACTTGGCGATCTCTTCGAATCCGCGGTGAAGCGGCGGTTCGGCGTGAAGGATTCGAGTCACATCATTCCCGGTCACGGCGGCCTCCTGGACCGCCTGGACGGATTTGTCGCGGCCGTCATTGTGGCGGCGATTTTCGGCTTTCTCCGTGGTGGCGCCGATGGCGTCGGGCGCGGTCTTATGGTTTGGTGATGAGATGAGCGCAGTTCCGTTGCGTAACAACAAGGCCGCGGCGGCATCCGCCCTGCGGACTGTAACCGTCCTCGGTGCCACCGGCTCGATCGGCGACAGCACTATGGACCTGCTGCGTGGCGCGCGCGACCGCTACCGGGTCGAGGCGCTGACCGCGAACAGCAATGTCGAGGGCCTCGCCAAGCTGGCCAAGGAATTCGGCGCGCGGTTCGCCGCCATTGCCGATCCGGCGAAGCTTTCGGAGCTGAAGGACGCGCTGACCGGAACCCGGACCGAATGCGGGGCCGGGGAGAGCGCGATCATCGAAGCGGCCGCGCGGCCGGCCGATTGGGTGATGGCGGCGGTCAGCGGCGCGGCCGGGCTGAAGCCTGCGCTTGCCGCGGTCGATCGTGGCGCCACCGTCGCGCTGGCCAACAAGGAATGCTTGGTCTGTGCCGGCGATATCTTCATGGAGCGGGCGAGGAAGGCCGGCGCCTGCATCCTGCCGGCGGACTCCGAGCACAATGCGCTGTTCCAGGCGCTGGCTTCCGGCAACCGCGAGGAACTGACGCGGGTGATCATCACCGCGTCCGGCGGCCCGTTCCGTACCTGGGCGCCCGCCGACATCGAGCAGGCGACGCTGGAACAGGCGCTGAAGCATCCGAATTGGAGCATGGGGCAGAAGATCACGATCGATTCCGCCTCGATGATGAACAAGGGTCTCGAGGTGATCGAGGCGTCCTATCTGTTCGCTTTGACGCCCGACGAAATCGACGTGCTGGTGCACCCGCAGTCGATCATCCACGGCATGGTCGAGTTCTCCGATCGCTCGGTGGTCGCCCAGCTCGGCACGCCCGATATGCGGATCCCGATCGCGCATTGCCTCGGCTGGCCCGACCGCGTCGTCGGCCCGTCCGCCAAGCTCGACCTCGCCAAGGTCGGACAGCTCACCTTTGAGGCGCCGGATTTTGAGCGCTTCCCGGGGCTGCGGCTGGCCTACGAGGCGTTGCGGATGGGGCACGGCGCGACGACGGTCTACAACGCTGCGAACGAGATCGCGGTCGCCGCGTTTATCGCCGGCAAGATCAAGTTCGGCGCGATCGCCCGGCTGGTCGAGGCGACGATGAACGATTGGATCAAGTCAGGGAATCAGCCACCACTGCACTCGGCGGATGATGCGATTTCCGTTGACCATATCGCGCGAAATAAAGCTGCCGCCCTATTGCCTCAAATTGCCTTAAAGGCAACCTAGAGGGTTGGGGACGGAGCCTTTGGCTCTTGTCGAGGGAAAATCGAATGCCCGAGTATTTTATTCATAGTATCAATGCGTTGAGTCATGGGCTTCTCGGTACCATCGTTCCCTTCCTCTTCGTCCTGACCATCGTCGTCTTCTTCCATGAGCTCGGCCACTTCCTGGTCGCGCGCTGGGCCGGCGTGAAGGTGTTGACGTTCTCGCTGGGCTTCGGCCCGGAGCTCGCCGGCTTCAACGACCGGCATGGCACGCGCTGGAAGATCTCGGCGATTCCGCTCGGCGGCTACGTCAAATTCTTCGGCGACGACAGCGAGGCTTCGACGCCGTCCACCGAGACGCTCGCCGCCATGACGGCGGAAGAGCGTGAAGGCAGCTTCCATCACAAATCGGTCGGAAAGCGCACCGCCATCGTTGCGGCCGGCCCGGTGGCGAACTTCATTCTCGGCGCCCTGATTTTCGCGGGCATGGCGCTCTACTACGGCAAGCCGAGCACGATTGCCCGGGTCGACGGCTTAGTGGCCGAAAGCGTCGCCGCGAACGCCGGCTTCAAGGTCGGCGATGTCGTCGTGGATATCGACGGCAGCGCGATCCAGAGCTTCGCCGACATGCAGCGGATTGTAGCTTCGAATGCTGGTTCAGAGCTTGGATTTAAGGTGAAGCGCGATGGTGCGATTGTCGCGCTCAAGGCGACGCCGGCGCTCCGGGAGGTCAAGGACCCCTTCGGCAATGCCCACCGAATCGGCGTGCTCGGAATTGAGCACAAGGCTCAGGTCGGCGAAGCGACCAGCGCCTCGGTCGGCGTGCTGGAGGCCCTGAAGATCGGCGTCGAGCAGGTTTGGTACATCATTTCCAGCACGTTCAAGTTCCTGGGCTCGCTGTTCGTTGGAACCGGCAATCCGGCCGAGGTGAGCGGCGTCATTGGAATCGCGAAGCTGTCGGGGCAGGCCGCGAGCGCCGGGTTCCAGTTCGTGATCAATCTTTGCGCCATCCTGTCGGTCTCGATCGGCCTGCTGAACCTGTTTCCGATCCCGCTTTTGGATGGCGGACACCTGCTTTTCTACAGCGCGGAGGCGCTGCGCGGGCGCCCGCTGTCGGAGCGGACGCAGGAGGTGGGTTTCCGAATCGGGCTGGGTCTGGTCCTGATGCTGATGGTGTTTGCGACGTATAACGACATCCTCAGGATCGCCGGGTCCTGAAACGGGCTTTTTTGTGGCGTTGCCAATGGGCAACGTCTTGGAACGAAAATGGAAATGTTCGGCTCTAGTAAGTTTGCCCCCCCGGCAAATTTGGTTACAAGCTGAGCGGCAGGTTGGGAATCTGTCGGGTCGTTGGGGAACGATCTGGCATCGTTAAGATAAGGGCGCATTGCGCATGATGTTTGGAATGCGAGTGAGGGGGGGGCTGTTCGCCGCCTTGGTCATGTTCGCCGCGCCGGTGGTTGCCACCTTGGCGACCGTAGCTGTGTCTGTGCCTGCGTCGGCGCAGACCGTCGATTCGATCACGGTGGAGGGGAACCGCCGTGTCGAGCTTGAAACCATCCGCTCCTACTTCCATCCCGGACCGGGCGGTCGGCTGGCCCAGGCCCAGATCGACGACGGTCTGAAGGCGCTGATCGAGACCGGCCTGTTTCAGGACGTCCATATCGACCAGCGGGGCGGGCGCCTCGTCGTGGTCGTGGTCGAGAACCCGGTGATCGGCCGCGTTGCCTTCGAGGGCAACAAGAAGATCAAGGACGAACAGCTCACCGCTGAAGTGCAGTCCAAGCCGCGCGGCACGTTCTCGCGCCCGATGGTCCAGTCGGACGCCCTGCGCATCGCCGAAATCTACCGTCGGTCCGGCCGCTATGACGTGCGGGTCAATCCGCAGATCATCGAGCAGCCGAACAACCGCGTCGACCTGATCTTCGAGGTCAATGAAGGCGTGAAGACCGGCGTCCGGTCGATCGAATTCATCGGCAACAGCGCCTATTCGGCGTCCCGTCTGCGCGACGTCATCAAGACCCGCGAATCGAACATCCTGAGCTTCCTCGGCGGCAACGACGTCTACGATCCCGACCGGGTCGAGGCCGATCGCGACCTGCTGCGTCGCTTCTATCTCAAGAACGGCTATGCCGACGTCCAGGTCGTGGCCGCGCTGACCGAATACGATCCCGAGAAGAAGGGCTTCCTGGTTACCTTCAAGATCGAGGAAGGCCAGCAGTACCGCGTCGCGTCGGTCAACTATACGTCGTCGATCGCAACGCTCGACCCGAACGCGCTGCGCACCTACTCGCGCGTCAATGTCGGCTCGCTCTACAACGCCGAGGCGCTGGAGAAGTCGGTCGAGGAGATGCAGATCGAGGCATCGCGCCGCGGCTACGCATTCGCGGTGGTCCGGCCGCGCGGTGATCGCAACTTCGACAATCACACGGTGTCGATCACCTTCGCTATCGACGAAGGTCCGCGCACCTATATCGAGCGCATCAACATCCGCGGCAACAGCCGTACCCGCGACTACGTGATCCGCCGCGAGTTCGATATCTCGGAAGGCGACGCCTACAACCGTGCGCTGGTCGACCGCGCCGAGCGCCGGCTGAAGAACCTCGACTTCTTCAAGACGGTGAAGATCACCACCGAGCCGGGCTCCTCCAGCGATCGCGTCATCCTGATCGTCGATCTCGAGGAGAAATCGACCGGCGACTTCTCGGTGTCGGGCGGTTACTCGACCACCGACGGCGCGCTGGCCGAAGTCAGCGTCTCCGAGCGCAACCTGCTCGGCCGCGGCCTGTACGCGAAGGCGTCGGTGACCTACGGCCAGTATGCCCGCGGCTACTCGCTGTCGTTCGTCGAGCCCTATCTGCTCGACTACCGCGTCGCGCTCGGCCTCGACCTCTATCAGCGCCAGCAGCTGTCCAACAGCTACATCGCCTACGGCACCAAGACGCTGGGGTTCAGCCCGCGGCTCGGCTTCAGCCTGCGGGAAGATCTGTCGCTGCAGCTGCGCTACTCGATCTACCAGCAGGAAATCACCCTGCCGTCGACGCTGAACAACTGCAACAACGTGCCGACCCTGCCGGATGGAACGCCCAACCCCGCGTTCAATCCGAGCCCGGCCTATGCGAACCTGAACGGGATCAGCTTGGTGTCGACCAATGGTCTCGGCTGCTTCTTTGACGGCGAAGCCTCGCTGCCGGTCCGCAAGGAGCTGGCGGGCGGCAAGACCCTCACATCGGCGCTGGGTTACACGCTCAACTACAACACGCTCGACAACAACAAGAACCCGACCGACGGTCTGATCGTCGACTTCAAGCAGGACTTCGCCGGTGTTGGCGGTGACGTCAGCTACATCAAGACCGCGATCGACGCGAAGTACTACACCCCGCTGGTCTCCGACATTGTCGGCGTGATCCACGCCCAGGGCGGCATCCTGAACAAGCTCGGGACCTCGGATCTGCGCATGCTCGACCACTTCCAGATGGGCCCGAACCTGGTCCGCGGCTTCGCGCCGAACGGCATCGGTCCGCGTGACATCAACCCGTACGGCACCATGGATGCCATCGGCGGCACCAAGTACTGGGGCGTGTCGGCGGAACTGCAGATGCCGTTCTGGTTCCTGCCGAAGGAAGTCGGGCTCAAGGGCGCGGTCTATGCCGACGCCGGCGGGCTGTACGACTACCAGGGCCCGACCTCGTGGGCGGCGACCGGCGAAGTCAACGTGCCTGGCTGTGTCAGGCCGACGAACAATCCGCCGTCTCCGGGTACGTGCCTTGGCCTGAGCTACGACGACAGCAAGGTTGTCCGCACCTCGGTCGGTGTCGGCCTGATCTGGCAGTCACCGTTCGGCCCGCTGCGCTTCGACTACGCGGTGCCGCTGACCAAGGGTGCGTTTGACCGCACGCAAGAATTCCGGTTTGGCGGCGGTACGACGTTCTAAGACCGATTGCCAACCGGACTGCGACGGATGGAATGGCGCAGCCGATCTTCTACAAGAGTCCTCCTTCGTCATCGCTGGCTGAAATAGCCGCGCTGACGAAGGCGCAACTGGTCGACCCCGAAAGGGGCGCGCTTCAGATCAGGGGGCTGGCCTCGCTCGACGAGGCCGGTCCGATGCATCTCGCCTTTTTCGACAATCTGAAATACGCCGACCAGCTTGCCGCGACCAAGGCCGGGGCGTGTCTGGTCAGCCCGCGCTTCGAGGCGCAGGTGCCGAAGGGCACGGCCGTGCTGCGGGCGGCGAAGCCGTTCCAGGTGTTCGTCGAGCTCGCCCGGCAATGGCACGCCGATGCCCTGCGGCCGCAATCCTGGTTCGACACCGAGGGGATCGCGCCGTCGGCGATCATCGATCCCACCGCGCGCCTCGAGGACGGCGTCATCGTCGATCCGCTGGTCGTGATCGGCCCGCGGGTCGAGATCGGCTCGGGCACCATCATCGGCGCCGGCGCGGTGATCGGGGCCGATGTCAAGATCGGCCGCGACTGCAATGTCGGCGCCAAGACCACCATTCAGTTCGCGCTGATCGGCAACAACGTCCTGATCCATCCCGGCTGCAATATCGGCCAGGACGGCTATGGCTTCATCTTCTTCGGGCCGGCCGGCCATGTGAAGGTGCCGCAGACCGGCCGCGTGGTGATCCAGAACAATGTCGAGGTCGGCGCCGCCTCGACCATCGACCGCGGTTCCCTGCGCGACACCGTGATCGGCGAGGGCACCAAAATCGACAATCAGGTCCAGATCGGCCACAATGTGACGATCGGCCGGCACTGCCTGCTGGCGGCCCAGATCGGGCTCGCCGGCAGCCTGACCATCGGCGACAATGTCGCGCTCGGCGCCAAGGTGGGCATCAACAACCACCTCAAGATCGGCGACGGCGCCCAGGTGACGGCGATGAGCGCGGTCAAGGACGACATCCCGGCCAACGGTCGGTGGGGCGGGCATTTCGCCAAGCCGACCAAGCAGTGGTTCAGGGAAATTATCGCAGTGGAGCGTCTGGTGCGCGACAACGAAGCCAAAGGTGAGGGGCAGGAGTGATGGAGGAGGCACCGGTCAAATTCGAGCTGGTGGATATCAACGATATCCTGAAGACGCTTCCGCATCGCTTTCCGATGTTGCTGATCGACCGGGTGATCAAGATCCGCACCGACTACAGCGGCATCGGCATCAAGAACGTCACCTTCAACGAGCCGCCGTTCCAGGGCCACTTCCCGGACCGCCCGGTCTACCCCGGCGTGATGATGATCGAGGCGATGGCCCAGACCGCCGGCGTCATCGGCATCAAGTCGGTCGAGGGCACCGAGAAGCCGCGCGCGGTGTATTTCCTCACCATCGACAAGTGCAAGTTCAGGAAGCCGGTGATGCCCGGCGACACCATCGAGTATCACATGCGCTCGCTCGGCCGGCGCAAGACGATGTGGTGGTTTCACGGCGATGCCAAGGTCAACGGTCAGGTCGTCGCCGAAGCCGATGTCGGTGCGATGCTGACGGATTAGGCCGCGCCGGTCCACGTGGTGCAGGTGTAGCGGCCGTCCGCGCCCGCGATCCGCAGGACGCGATTGAGGAAGATGCCCATCGATGGCGCGTTCATCAGCGCGTCGTAGGTTTCGGCAGGGACGCCGCAATAATGCTGGTAGCTGCCTCTGACCGCGACCAGCAGCGCGCGTTGATCCGTGCTGTAGCAGACCCGCTGGACGATCGTGCTGCGGTTGATGTCGCGGCATTCGAAGCTCGAGAGGTCGACCGCCGTGCTGTTGCCGAGATCGACCGTCTCCGGGCCGATTGGCGCAGAGAGCAGGCTGAGGATCAGCGCGGCGGCCCGGACCATGGATCGGTTGCGACCTTCTCTTGCAACAGGCGGTCATGATACGTCACTGGACAGGGCGGGCAAAGTCGCGCTAACGACCGCCCAAATCGATAGGCTGGCGCCTCGATAGCATCTTGGCGCCATTAACGAATTCCGGACCGAAATTTCATGAGCATGATCGACCCGACTGCGCGGATTGCCGATGGCGCTGTGATCGGGGCCGGCACCGAGATCGGTCCGTACTGCATCGTCGGCCCCAACGTCGTGCTCGGTGAGAACTGCAAGCTGATCGCGCATGTCACGATCAGCGGGCATACCAGGATCGGCGCCGGCTGCATCATCTCGCCGTTCGCCGCGCTCGGCGGGCCGCCGCAGGATCTCAGCTATCGCGGCGAGCCGACCCGCCTCGAAGTCGGCGAAGCCTGCACGATCCGCGAGGGCGTGACGATGAATGTCGGCACGGTCAAGGGCGGCGGGCTCACGCGCGTCGGCGATCGCGGCTTCTTCATGAACAACAGCCATGTCGGCCATGACTGCATGGTCGGCAATGGCGTGATCTTCGCGACGTCGGCGACGCTCGGCGGCCACTGCGAGATCGGCGACTTCGTCTATATCGGCGGCCTGTCGGCTGTGCACCAGTTCACCCGCGTCGGCTCGCAGGTGATGATCGGCGGCGTCTGCGGCGTGCGCGGCGACATCATCCCGTTCGGCCTCGCCAACGGTCAGTACGCGGTTCTCGAAGGACTCAACATCATCGGCATGCGGCGCCGCCAGTTCACCAAGGCGCGGCTGGCGACGGTGCGCGCGTTCTATCAAAAGCTGTTCCACGGCCCCGGCATCTTCGCCGAGCGGCTCGCCTCGGTGCAGCCGCTGGCGGGCGAGGATCCGGCGATTGCGGAAATCCTGGCCTTCATCGAGGGCGGCAAGCTGCGCCCGCTCTGCCTTCCCGCCGATACCAATTGAGCAGGGGATGGCCGCCAGCATGACGTCAGCGGCTCCCTCGCTTTCCTCGCCGGTCGGCGTCATCGCCGGCGGCGGCGCCATGCCGTTCGCGGTCGCCGACTCCCTGGTTGCGCGCGGCATCACGCCGGTGCTGTTCGCGCTGCGCGGCGCCTGCGATCCGGCGCGCGCGCAGCGGTTCCGTCACCGCTGGATCTCGGTCGGCCAGCTCGGGCGGGCGACCCGGCTGTTCCGCGACGAAGGCTGCCGCGATCTGATCTTCATCGGCACCTTGGTGCGGCCCGCGCTGTCGGAAATTCGGCTCGACTGGGGCACGCTGCGCCTGCTCGGCCACGTCGTGCGCGCATTTCGCGGCGGAGACGATCATTTGCTGTCGAGTGTTGGCCGCATCCTCGAGCAGCAGGGCTTCCGCATGGTCGGGATCAAGGATGTCGCGCCCGATCTGTTGATGCCGGAGGGCGCCGTGACGCGCGCGGCGCCCGACAGCACGGCGCTCGCCGACATCGCGCGCGGACGCGGCGTGCTTGACGCGCTCGGCCCGTTCGACATCGGTCAGGCGGCCGTGGTGATCGACGGTCATGTGGTAGCGGTCGAGGATATCGAGGGTACCGACGGGCTGCTCGCGCGCGTCGCGCGGCTGCGCGCCGAGGGTCGCGTTCGCGCCAAGGCCGGCCGCGGCGTGCTGGTGAAGGCTCCGAAGAGCCGGCAGGATCTGCGCTTCGATCTGCCGACCATCGGCCCGCGGACGGTCGAGGGCGCGGCAGCAGCCGGTATCGCCGGCATCGCCGTGATCGCCGGCAATACGCTGGCCGCCGAGCCGCAGGCCCTGGTCGAGGCCGCCGACGCCAGGGGGCTGTTTGTCATCGGGCTGGCGGGCTGATGCAGCTGCGCAGCCCCAGCACCGCTCGCAAGATCTTCCTCATCGCGACCGAGGAATCCGGCGACCGCCTCGGCGCGGCGCTGATGCAGGTGCTGCGCCAGCGGCTCGGCGATGCCGTGCAGTTTTCCGGCGTCGGCGGTCGGGCGATGACTGCTCAGGGAATCGCCCCGCTGTTTCCGATCGAAGAGCTCTCGATCATGGGCTTTGCCGCCGTCGTGAAGCAGTTGCCGAAAATCCTGCGATTGATCCGGCGCACCGCCGATGCCGTGCTCGCCGACGCGCCTGACATGCTCGTCATCATCGACAGCCCCGATTTCACCCACCGCGTCGCCCGTCGCGTCCGCGCCCGCAACCCGAACATTCCGATCGTCGATTACGTATCCCCGTCGGTCTGGGCCTGGCGGCCGGGCAGGGCGCGCGCGATGCGGGGCTATGTCGACCACGTGCTCGCGCTGCTGCCGTTCGAGCCGGAGGAATATCGCAAGCTGCAGGGACCGCCGTGCAGCTATGTCGGCCACCCCCTGACCGAGCAGCTCGCCACGCTGCGCCCGAACGAGGAGGAGCAGAAGCGGCGCGATGCGCAGCCTCCGGTGCTGCTGGTATTGCCCGGAAGCCGGCGCAGCGAGATCAGGCATCATCTGGCGCTGTTCGGCACCGCGCTCGGCCAGCTCAACAAGCAAACGCCGTTCGAGCTCGTGCTTCCCACCATGCCGCATCTCGAGGCGATGGTGCGCGAGGGCGTCGCGTCGTGGCCGGTGGTGCCGCGGCTCGCGATCGGCGAGACCGAGAAGCGCGCCGCGTTCCGTGTCGCCCGCGCTGCGCTCGCGAAGTCGGGCACGGTGACGCTGGAGCTCGCGCTGTCAGGGATTCCCATGGTGACGGCCTATCGCGTCGGCGCCGCCGAGGCGTTCATCCTGCGCCGCGCGATCCGGGTGTCCTCGGTGATCCTCGCCAATCTCGTGATCGGCAGCGATATCATTCCCGAGTTCCTGCAGGAGGACTGCACGCCGGACGAGCTCGCGGCGGCGCTGGGCGACGTGCTTGCGGATTCGCCCGATCGTCTGCGGCAGCTCGTGGGGTTCGCGACGATGGACGGGAAGATGTCGACCGGCGACCAGCCGCCGAGCGTCCGCGCCGCCGACATCGTGCTGGCGGAAATGGGCCGCCGTTCGGCCTAGCCAATCGATCGTGTCCTCGTTCAGTTCAGTGGCGACATCCCGCCGCAACGATCTCGCTTGCGCTGAATATTTAGACCGTCCTAATATTAGCAATAGCTAATATTAGGACGGAGCATGCCATGAAGATCGACCCGGTCGCCTATCTCGGAGCCGTCATTCGCGAAGTCGCCTTCCGGGAACGCGACGGCAAGCCGGCCCGGGCGGTGATCGCGACCCGCAGCTACGACACCGACATTGCCGATCTCTGGGATGTGCTGACCAACCCCGAACGCATTCCGCGCTGGTTCCTGCCGATCTCGGGCGACCTGAGGCTTGGCGGCCGCTATCAGTTCCAGGGCCATGCGGGCGGCGAGATCACGACGTGTGAGCCACCGCGCCGGCTTGCCGTCACGTGGGAGTCCATGGGCACGGTCAGCTGGGTTAGCGTCACGCTGGCCGAGAATGGCCCGGACGCCACGCGCCTGGAATTGGAACACCTCTCGGTGATCGAGGGCGACTTCTGGGACCGCTACGGGGCCGGTGCGGTCGGCGTCGGCTGGGATCTCGCGCTGCTAGGGCTCGCGCTCTATCTGGCCATGCCGCCCGGCGAGGAATTCGACCGCGCCGCCGCGTCCGCCTGGCCAGCCACCGGCGACGGCAAGGAATTCATCCGCCGCGCCAGCGAGGACTGGTGCAGGGCCTCGATCGCGGCGGGCACCGAGGAGGCTGCGGCGCGCAGATCGGCCGCAAACACCACGGCGGCCTATTGCGGCGAGCCGGAGCCGGGGAGCGGAGGCTAGAGCATGATCCGGAAAAGTGTGAAGCGGTTTTCCCTCGCGACAAACGCGAAGCGTTTGCGCGGAGATCATGCTCAAACGAAGAGCTAAAGCGGGATGACGATGCAGTCTCATCGCGCTTTAGCGACCTTGCACGCCTTCGACATCCTCGGCGATCCCGTCCGCCGGCGCATCCTGGAACTGCTTGCGACCGGCGAGCACAGTTCGGGCGACGTCGTTGCGGTCGTGCAGCGCGAGTTCGGCATCACCCAGTCGGCGGTGTCGCAGCAGCTGCGGATCTTGCGGGACGCCGGTTTCGCGTCGGTGCGTGCCGAGGGCACGCGCCGCATCTATGCGGTCGAGCCGGCGCGGCTGCGCGAGGTCGACGACTGGCTCGACCGGTTCAGGGCGTTCTGGCTGCCGCGCCTTGACGCGATCGCGACCGAAGTTGCGCGGGGCAAACGAAAACGGCGCCATCAGGAATGATGGCGCCGTCCCGGATTCTCTTCAGCGATGCAGCTTACTTGCGCTTGTCGATCTGCACATAGTCGCGGCGTGCGACGCCGGTGTAGAGCTGGCGCGGACGGCCGATCTTCTGCTGCGGATCCTCGATCATCTCGCTCCACTGGCTGATCCAGCCGACGGTGCGGGCGACCGCGAACAGCACGGTGAACATCGAGACCGGGAAGCCCATCGCCTTCAGCGTGATGCCCGAATAGAAGTCGACGTTCGGATAGAGCTTGCGATCGATGAAGTAGGGATCGCTGAGCGCGATCTTCTCGAGCTCCATCGCGACCTTGAGCATCGGATCGTCGCCGTGGCCGGTCTCCTTCAGCACCGCGTGACACATCTTCTGCATGATCTTGGCGCGCGGATCGTAGTTCTTGTAGACGCGGTGGCCGAAGCCCATCAGGCGAACTTCGCTGTTCTTGTCCTTCACCTTGGCGATGAAGTCCGGAATGTTTTCGACCTTGCCGATGCCGTAGAGCATGTTGAGCGCGGCCTCGTTGGCGCCGCCATGCGCCGGGCCCCACAGGCAGGCGATGCCTGCCGCGATGCAGGCGAACGGGTTGGCGCCCGACGAGCCGGCGATACGTACCGTCGAGGTCGAGGCGTTCTGCTCGTGGTCGGCGTGCAGGATGAAGATCTTGTCGAGCGCGTCGGCGAGCACCGGGTTGATCTTGTAGTCCTCGCAGGGGACCGCGAAGCACATGTTGAGGAAGTTCTCGGCAAACGAGAGCGAGTTCTTCGGATACACGAAGGGCTGGCCGACCGTGTACTTGTAGGCCATCGCCGCCAGCGTCGGCACCTTCGCGATCATCCGCATCGAGGCGATCATGCGCTGACGCGGATCGTTGATGTCGGTGGAGTCGTGATAGAACGCGGCGAGCGCGCCGACGGCGGCGACCATGATCGCCATCGGATGAGCGTCGCGGCGGAAGCCCTGGAAGAACCGCGCCATCTGCTCATGCACCATCGTGTGATGGATCACGCGATGGTCGAAGTCCTTCTTCTGCGCCGGGGTCGGAAGATCCCCGTACAGCAGCAGGTAGCAGGTCTCGAGGAAGTCGCCGTGCTCGGCGAGCTGCTCGATCGGATAGCCACGGTACTCGAGCACGCCGGCGTCGCCGTCGATGTAGGTGATCTTCGACTGGCAGCTGCCGGTCGAGGTGAAGCCGGGGTCGTAGGTGAACACCCCGGCCTGGCCGTAGAGCTTGGCGATGTCGATGACATCAGGCCCAACCGTGCCGCTCAGGATCGGGAAATCGTAGTTCTTGTTGCCGATGGTGAGTGTGGCTGTCTTGCTGGATTTTGCGTCCATCGTGATATCCCCGATGAATTCGTTGCGAAAACCGACCTTGCCCAGTCGCTAAATTGCGGCCCATGGCGGGGCGGAACGGCTTGTGGAGAAAGCGTCCGGGATTGGGTAGCTCATTGCCATGTGCGCTGCAAGATGGACCCTGGAGGGGGTCCATGCAGGATCACGCCGCCTGATCGGCGAGGCGGGCAAGGCACTCCTGGCGTCCCAGCACGGCCAGCACGTCGAATATGCCCGGCGACGTCGTGCGTCCCGTCAGTGCTACCCGCAGCGGCTGGGCGACGGCGCCGAGTTTCAGGTTGTTCTGCTCGGCGAAATTCCGCATCGCGGTCTCGGTGGTTTCCGCCGTCCAGTCGTTGACGGCTTCCAGCGCGGTGCGCAGGCGGCCGATCAACGCGCGCGTTTCCGGCGTCAGCAGCGCCACAGCTTTCGGATCGAGCGCGAGCGGACGATCGGCGAAGATGAAATAGGCGCCGGCGATCAGCTCGATCAGCGTCTTGGCGCGCTCCTTCAGGCTCGGCATCGCCCGCAGCAATTGCGCGCGGGTGGTGTCGTTGAGCTTGGCCTTCAGCGCGGCACCCTCGGGAACATAATCCAGCACGCTCTCGAACTGGGTCACGAGGGATTGATCGTCGCTCTGCCGGATATAGTGGCCGTTGAGGTTCTCCAGCTTGGCGAAATCAAACCGCGCCGCAGAGCGGCCGATGCCCGAGAGGTCGAACGCGTCGATCATCTCCTGGGTCGAGAAGATCTCCTGATCGCCATGGCTCCAGCCGAGCCGGACCAGGTAGTTGCGCAAGGCGGCCGGCAGGTAGCCGAGCGCGCGGTAGGCGTCGACGCCGAGCGCGCCATGGCGCTTCGACAGTTTCGAGCCGTCGGGACCGTGGATCAGCGGAATGTGGGACATGCTCGGCAGTTCCCACTCCAGCGCGTCGTAGATCTGCTTCTGACGCGCGGCGTTGATCAGGTGGTCGTCGCCACGGATGATGTGAGTGACGCCCATATCGTGGTCGTCGACCACGACCGCGAGCATGTAGGTCGGGGTGCCGTCGCCGCGCAGCAGGACGAGGTCGTCGAGGTTCTCGTTCTGCCAGACCACGCGGCCCTGCACCTGGTCCTCGATCACGGTTTCGCCGGTCTGCGGCGCCTTGAGGCGGATGGTCGGCTTGATGCCGTCGGGCGCGGTGGCCGGATCGCGG
Source organism: Bradyrhizobium sp. 33ap4 (assembly GCF_032654765.1). Lineage (NCBI taxonomy): Bacteria > Pseudomonadati > Pseudomonadota > Alphaproteobacteria > Hyphomicrobiales > Nitrobacteraceae > Bradyrhizobium > Bradyrhizobium sp. 33ap4. The sequence continues at coordinate 87,632 of NZ_JAUMTJ010000003.1, forward strand.
TCGCGCCACATGCCGTCATAGAGGCGGGTGCGGCCCTCGGCGCGCGCCTTCTCGCGCATCGCGGTGAGCTCTTCCGGCGAGGCATAGCAGTAATAGGCGCGCCCGGCGGCGAGCAGGCTCTCGGCGACCTCGCGATGGCGGGCAGCGCGGCTGAACTGGTAGATGACCTCGCCGTCCCAATCGAGCTCGAGCCACTTCAGGCCGTCCAGGATGGCGTCGATCGCCTCCTTGGTCGAGCGTTCGCGGTCGGTGTCCTCGATCCGGAGCAGCATCTTGCCGCCGAGCTTCCTGGCATAGAGCCAGTTGAACAGCGCGGTGCGGGCACCTCCGATATGGAGGAAGCCGGTCGGAGAGGGGGCGAAGCGGGTAACGACGGGTTTGGTCATGATCGAGCGAGACGTATGCTGAGACGGCGGTGGTGTATATCAGGAACCGGACATAACTAAACCCCCGGCTGACCTTTTGCCCACCAAACCAGGCCTCAAACCAGACTTGAAACCAGGCTTGAAACCAGACTTGGCCGGACGGCACGAATTTGGCAGAAGGTTGAGCTGACTCCTCCAGGGAACCCTTTGATGACGACTGACACGACGGCAGAGGCAGGGCGCGACTTCATCCGCGACATCGTCCAGGCCGATCTCTCCTCCCACAAGCACAACCGGATCGTGACCCGTTTCCCGCCGGAGCCGAACGGCTACCTGCATATCGGCCACGCCAAGTCGATCGCCCTGAATTTCGGCATCGCGCAGGAGTTCGGCGGCCAGTGCAATTTGCGCTTCGACGACACCAATCCGACCAAGGAGGAGCAGGAGTACATCGACTCCATCCAGGCCGACGTCCATTGGCTCGGCTATGACTGGGGAGCCAACCTGTTCTATGCGTCGGACTATTTCGAGCGCCTGTACGATTGGGCCGAGGGTCTGATCAAGGCCGGCTATGCCTATGTCGACGATCAGTCCCAGGAGGAAATCCGGCTGTCTCGCGGCACGCTGACCGAGCCCGGCAAGAACTCGCCGTTCCGCGACCGCTCGGTCGAGGAGAACCTCGATCTGTTCCGCCGCATGAAGGCCGGTGAGTTCTCGAACGGCGCCCGCGTGCTGCGCGCCAAGATCGACATGGCCGCCGGCAACATCAACCTGCGCGATCCGGTGCTCTACCGCATTCTGCACGCCCATCATCCGCGTACCGGCGACAAATGGTCGATCTATCCGAGCTACGACTACGCGCACGGCCAGTCGGACGCGATCGAGGGCATCACCCATTCGATCTGTACGCTGGAGTTCGAGGATCACCGCCCGCTCTATGAGTGGCTGCTCGACAAGCTGCCGGTGCCTTCGAAGCCGCGCCAGTACGAAATGGCACGGCTCAACCTGACCTATACGCTGCTGTCCAAGCGCGTGCTGACCCAGCTCGTCCGTGACGGCCACGTCTCGGGCTGGGACGATCCGCGCATGCCGACCATTGCCGGCTTGAAGCGGCGCGGCGTGCCGCCGGCCGCGGTGCGCGAATTCATCAAGCGCATCGGCGTCGCCAAGGCCAACAGCGTGGTCGATGTCGGGATGCTCGAATTCTGCATCCGCGAGGAGCTGAACCGCACGGCGCTGCGCCGGATGGCGGTGCTGCGGCCGCTCAAGGTGGTGATCGAGAATTATCCGGAAGGGCAGGTCGAGGAGATCGAGGCGATCAACCATCCCGACAATCCGGAAGCCGGCACCCGCAAGATCGCGTTCGGCCGCGAGCTCTATATCGAGCGCGACGACTTCATGGAGAATCCGCCGAAGAAGTTCTACCGCCTCTCGCCCGGCAACGAGGTGCGGCTGCGCTATGCCTACTTCATCAAGTGCACCGGCGTGGTGAAGAACGACGCCGGCGAGATCGTCGAACTCCGCGCGACCTACGATCCCCTAACCAAGGGCGGCAATGCGCCCGACGGCCGCAAGGTCAAGGCGACGATGCACTGGTTGCCGGCGGCGCAGTCGAAGCCTGCGGAGATCCGTATCTACAACCAGCTGTTCGCCAATCCGAGCCCGAACGCGGCCGATTTCGCCGCCGACCTCAATCCGCAGTCGCTCGAAGTGCTGAAGGATGCGCGCGTCGAGCCGGCGATCGCCGAGAGCAATTCGCCCGATCCGGTGCAGTTCGAGCGGCAGGGCTATTTCGTGCGCGACGCGGATTCGACGCCGGACCGGCTGGTGTTCAACCGCACCATCGGCCTGCGCGACACCTTCGCCAAGGAAGTCGGCGGCAAGGGCTAGCCGAGAGGAAGCGCGTCCCGAGCGGACAAGCGGACGGGGGGATCGATGCCTGATGAATCCGACGAGATTGCCTCCGCCATCATCGCCAGATGGTCGGCGGGTTTCAGCAGGCTCGATGCGAATGCGTTAAGCGCGCTCTATTCGAAGAGCGCGTTCTTCTTCGGCTCGAACCCGACGCTGTATCGCGGCCGCGACGGCGTCAAAGCCTACTTTGACGGTCTGCCGCGCTGGCACGCGCCGCGTGTTCAGTTCAGCGATGTCAGGGCAGAACGGGTCAACGCCGATCTCGTCAACATGGCGGGCATCGCGTCATTCGTCCTCGACGGCGATGCGCCCTCGCTCGCCGTCAAGATCACCTGGGTGATCGCGCGCGAGGACGGCGACTGGAAGATCGTCTGCCACCACGTCTCGTCGCAGACGCCGCTGATCTAGGCTCAGCGCTGGAGCTGACGAAAAAGTCGAGGGCCGGCGGGCCCTCGTAGTCAGGGAGAGTGCGCGGGGCCGGGCGCCTCGCGGCTGCACCCAACTCGCAGGCTATCCGGATCGCGCTGCATTGCGAGGAGGGACCAAGGTCGTAGGCTGCGGAACGCGGCTTCCGGGCGCCCGGACGGCAGCAAGGTCGTCGGCTCGCGGATCAGCAGCGGCAACACATCGCAGGTCGGACAGATGCTTTTTTGTCCGCGCCGCACCATGTCTTCGGAAGAAGGAGGTGAGGATCATGCGCATTCAACACTGGCAGGATGCTGCCAGCCTGTTGGTAGGCGCCTGGCTGGTCGCATCGCCGTTTGCACTGGGCTTTTCCGGGGCAGCTCTCTGGATATCCATCGCGCTCGGATTGGGCGTCGTGCTGTTCGCCCTGGAGGCATTCATCATTCCGTCCTATCTGGAGGAATGGGGCGAGATGCTGATGGGGTTGGCTCTGGTGGTGGCACCCTGGACGTTCGGCTACCAGCAGGGATCGGTCACGACGAGCAGCGTGCTCGCCGGGGTCGTGGTGATCGTGCTCGCGTGCTGGGAGCTGACGATGGATCGTGATTTCGCCACCTGGTGGCACGATCGCTGGCATCACCGAGCTGGCTGAGAGGAAGCTGACTGAGACGCTGGCCTGACCGCCAACCAAAGGCGGCCGGAGCGGGGATTTGCGTGGCGCGGGATCCCCTCCATGCCGCTCCGACGTAACGCGGATGCAGGTTCTGCAGAGACATCTCGCCAGAGACGGCGGGTGTGGGACGATTCAGAAGCGTCGTCCCGCACTCGCTGGACGGCGGCCATGGCGCCTGCTGCAGGGTGAGAGCGCTTTCGAGCGACGTGGATAGCGGCTCGCGTAAGGAAAACGCGTCGAGACAAGCTTCGAGAGTCCCGTTCCGATCCCGTCGGAACGGAGCTGTAGTCGCCCGTCAGCAAGGCGACTCCGTCACGATGCGGCTTTCGCCTCGATCTGCTCCCAAATTCTGGTCTTGCGTGTTTCGGGCATGATGAAAACGGCGATCACGAAGCACACCGCGGGAACGACAATCGGGTAGATCAGCGCATAGCCGATGCTGCCGGTCGCCGCGAAGGCGGCTGATGTGATGAACGGCACCAATCCGCCGCCCCAACCATTGCCGATATGATACGGCACCGAGACCGAGGTGTACCTGATCCTGGCCGGGAAAAACTCCGCCAGGAACGCGCCGACCGGCCCGTACACCATCCCGACGTAGCAGACGAGGATGAAGATGATGAAGACGGCGACCGGATAGTTGATGTGTCCCGGTTGCGTGACCATGCCGAGCCACAGATACAGCGGATAGTAGGTGATCGCGGCAAGCAGCATTCCTCCGAGGATCACGGACTTGCGGCCGATCTGATCCGACAGCCAACCAAAGAAGATCAGGCTCGGCGTTGCGATCAACAATGCGGCTCCCACGATGTAGGCCGAGGTAACCGCATCGACCTTGGAGACCTGCTGCAGGAAGTACAGTGCCCAGAATTGACCACTGTACCAGACCACGCCCTGTCCAATCAGGACGACGATAGCGATCAGGATGTACTTGATGTTGGCGCTGAGGAAGGCTTCCCGCCAGGGATTCCTGGTCATCTGTCCCTGTGCCTTGATCTCCTGGAAAATCGGCGTCTCCTGGAGTTGCAGGCGGATGTAGATGGCGATGGCCACCAGCACGAACGAGACCAGGAACGGTACGCGCCACGCCCATTCGTCAAAGGCCTGATTGCCGGCCCAGGTTCGGGTCAGAACGATCACCGCCAGCGACACCACGATCCCGAGCGTCGGCGAGGTTTGTAGCCAGCCCGTGTAGTAGCCGCGGCTGTCGTCCGGAACATGCTCGGCGACGTAGGTGATGGCGCCGCCATATTCGCCGCCCAGGCAGAGACCCTGGATCATCCGCAAGCCGAACAGAACGAATGCGGCCGTCAGGCCAATCGACTGATAAGTTGGGATCAGTCCGATCGCTCCCGTTCCCAGGCCCATTCCGCTCAGCGTAATGAGGAATGTATATTTGCGGCCGACCCGATCGCCCATCCATCCGAACAGGAAGGCCCCCAGCGGGCGGATCAGGAATCCCGCAGTGAACAGCGCGATCGTGCTCAGCAGGGCTGCGACGGGGTGGGATTGCTCAAAGAACTTGACCGACAGAACGGCGGCCAGGCTGCCAAAAATATAAAAGTCGTACCATTCAATGATGTTTCCCACTGACGCAGCGACAATCACGCGGCGAAAATCGCTTGGTACTTGAATTGCCATGTGCTGCTCCTCTCAAAAGCAAACGCTACTCCTCGCGTTTTTCAGCGATCTATCCGCTCGCGGAGTGCGCGTGGTGCACGGCGTTACAGGCGAGATTTGCGCGTTCGTCCGCAACGCCTGATCTCAGGGGAGTTGTGGCCACCTGAGAGGAGCTCCAGCGGCCTTCAAGTGCCGCGAGCCGTCACTGCCTCATCCCTGTCTATTTGGGAGTGGAGGCATCAGGACAGTCTATTCCTAATGTGATCGGTATCTTAGTGAGACTTTCGGCTCGATCGATTTGACGCAGGCGGCAGCTGTGGCGCGGCGCGAGCTAGGCAAGGCGCAGGACGATCCAGGTACCCCGGGCGTTCCCGGTCCGTATTCTGCATCCGTTCCGCTGGGCGACGGGGCCATCCGCTAGCCTGCCGCCCGGCAGGGATCGCAGGCGGAATGGCGGAGCAGGGCACGACGCCGGGCGGCAAACGCGGCTACGCGGGGACGTGGCCGCCGCGCACGGCTGCGCCGGTCGGCGGCTTTCTCCCGGGCGCGCGCCGGGATCTGGAAGCCTCTCGTCGAGACATTGCGGCAATGGGCGCGCGCGGAGGCGGGGGCGGGCCGCCTGTTGCCCTGGGTGCCGGTGGCGTTCGGCACCGGCATCGCGTTCTATTTCGCGGCCGAGCACGAGCCGGTGCTGTCGGTCGCGGCCACCGCCGCAATCCTGCTCTGCCTGCTGGCGCTGCTGCTGCGGCGGCGCAGCGTGTTTCCCGTCATCGTGATGCTGGCCGCGGTCGCCGCGGGCTTTGCGACGGCGACCTGGAAGACGGCGCGCGTCGCTCACACGGTGCTGGCGCGGCCGATGTTCTCGGTGGCGCTGACCGGCTTCGTCGAGACGCGCGACATCCGCGAGAAGACCGATCGTTTCGTGCTGCGTGTGGTTTCGATGGAGAGCCCGCGCGACATGACGAAGCTCGATCGGGTCCGGCTCTCGGTGAAGAAGGGCACCGCGCCCGATGTCGGCAGCTTCGTTGAATTGAAGGCACGGCTGATGCCGCCGCTCGGGCCACAGCGCCCGGGCTCCTATGATTTCGGCCGCGACCTGTATTTCCAGGGCATCGGCGCCTCCGGCTTCGTGATGGGCGCCGTCAAGACCAGGGAGCCGCCTGCGACCGGCGGCTTTGCGCTGCGCTACGCCGCCTTCATGCAGGGCCTGCGCGACACCATCGACGCGCGGATTCGCACCACGCTCGACGGCGACCAGCGCGCGATCGCGACCGCCTTGCTCACCGGCCGGCGCGATGCGATCTCGTCGCCGGTCAACGATGCGATGTTCATCTCGGGACTCGGCCACGTGCTGTCGATCTCCGGCTACCACATGGCCGTGGTCGCCGGCGTCGTGTTTTTCGCGGTGCGCGCGCTGCTCGCGCTGTTTCCGGCGCTGACGGCGGCGCATCCGATCAAGAAATGGGCGGCGGCGGCCGCGCTGGTCGCCGCCGCATTCTATCTTCTGCTGTCGGGCGCGGAGGTCGCGACCCAGCGGTCATTCTTCATGACCGCCGTGGTGCTGCTCGCCGTGATCGTCGACCGCCGGGCCATCACCTTTCGCACGCTGGCGGTGGCAGCGCTGATCGTGCTCGCGATCGCGCCGGAGGCGCTGGTGCATTCCAGTTTCCAGATGTCGTTCGCCGCGACGCTCGGGCTGGTGGCGCTGGTGCAGATCGGGCTGCCGAACCTGCTGGCGTCGCCCGACCATTCGGCGACCGCGCGCGTCGCGCTGTGGGGCGGGCGCGAGCTCACGATGCTGATGCTGGCCTCGCTGGTGGCGGGGCTGGGGACGACGCCCTATGCCGCATTCCATTTCCACCGCGTGACGCCCTACGGGCTGCTCGCCAACCTCGCGGCGATGCCGGTGGTCTCGGCGGTCGTGATGCCGGCCGGCCTGCTGGGGCTCGTCGCCATGCCGTTCGGCTTCGACGGCGTGTTCTGGGCGATCATGGGTCTTGGCATCGACTGGATGATCCTGGTGACGCAATGGGGCGCCGCACTCCCGGGCGCGGTCGGCCGCATGGCGGCGTTCGGCATCGGGCCGCTGATCGCAGCGAGCGCCGGCATCATCCTGCTCGGGCTGCTGCGCACGCCGCTGCGCTGGTCAGGTGCGGTGCTGCTGCTGGTGGCCTCGGTCTGGGCGCTCAGGGTGCCGCAGCCGGACGTGCTGATCTCGGGCGACGGCCGCAATGTCGCGGTGCGTGGCGGTGATGGACGGCTGCATCTAATGCACAGCGCCAAGGATGCATTTTTGGTCAAGGAGTGGCTGGCGGCGGACGCCGACGCGCGCACCGCCACCGATGCGTCGCTCGGCGAGGGCGTCTCCTGCGATGCCAGCGGCTGCGTGACCCAGGGACCCGGCGGCGCCTTCGTCGCGCTGGCGACCCGGCCGGAGGCCCTAGTGGACGACTGCGAGCGCGCAGGCCTGATCGTGACGGCGCGGCCGGCGCCGCAGGGCTGCGCGGCATCGGTGATCGATGCCGAGCGGCTGCGCCGCCACGGCGCGCTGGTGCTGCGACGGAGCAGGGACGGCTACGTCGTCGATGCGGTCAAGCCCGGCGGGATCGACCGGCCGTGGTCGCCGGCGGTTCCCGGCGACGGCGAGAGCGAGACGACGCTACGCGCCCCCGCGCCGCGGCCTGCGGTGGATGCGACGCCGGCCGAGACCGATCTGCAGGGCGATGATTAGCCGTGGTCCGGCAAGGGCGCGCTCGGCAGCTCGAACAGGCCGAGATGGTATTCGTCGGAGTCGGGGCCGGCGTCGGGCTTCTTGACGAGAGTGAAGGAAGCCTCGGGAAATTGCTCCCAGACTTTCAGGTCGTCGGCCGTTACCGTCAGCCAACCGAACCGGAACATGTAGCGGCCCGGTTCCGTGACGCGTCCAGCCTTTTGCCATGTGACCTTATCGACCACCGCGCACGTCCTCCGTACCCGATGATGCGCCAAGGTGCCGGCCGACGCAAATCTCCTTCTGCGCCCCGGAAGCGGGAGTCCGGGGTCGCCCGAAATTGCTTAGGTCATCCGCCGCCGAACAGCTCATTCCACGGCGACGATGCGCTCAACCCAAAAACAGCGTTGCGAATGCGGAAGGCCGCCGCTCCACAACCTTCGGCTTCTGCTCGACCGGCGGATGCAGCGCCGGCAATTGCAGCACGCTGACGCGCTGTCCCTCGACCAGCTGGGTCACCAGCACATGGCTGCCGTCGGGGAATTCGACCGCATCATGATGCCGATCGGGCACGTCGGGCTCGACTTCGTTGAATACGCCGACGCGATAGTTCAGCGTCTTGGTCCAGATCCAGCGGCTGTCGTAGCGAACGTTCTCGGCGAAAGCGAGCTCGGTGCCCGGCAGCATGCAGACCGCGACAGTGGGGTCATTCTCCGAAGCAAAGCCGCGGGTCGACGTGCCGCGGAACGTCGTCGTGATCAGCGTCTCTCCGACAATGGCGGGGCGCGATGCCACGGCGTGCAGACTATAGTCACACATCGGATGGCTCCTCATTTCGAGGTAGCGACCCGTGCCTCTCCTTGAGGCATTAGGGCCTCTACCAGAGTGGACGATAGCGAACGAGCGTCTGCTCGTTTCTGGGCGATTGTACGACTGGTCCGAGATCGCTCCGATCACAAACACGCGACGCTGCGCGAGAGGTATCGGAGCGCATCGGGCAGGCCGTACGCTACACTATCATGCAAGGAACGATCCGACGTGTTGCTCGTTCCCGGCCGCCGCAAGTATTTGCAATTCAGTATTTGCGATAAAGGCCGATCAGCTTGCCCTGGATGCGGACCCGGTTCGGCGGCAGGATGCGCACTTCATAGGCGGTGTTGGCCGGCTCGAGCGCGATCGATGCGCCGCGGCGGCGGAAGCGCTTCAGGGTCGCTTCCTCCTCGTCGATCAGCGCCACCACGATGTCGCCGGTATTGGCGACGTCGTTGCGCTGGATCAGCGCCATGTCGCCGTCGAGGATGCCGGCATCGACCATCGAGTCGCCGCGTACCTCGAGCGCGTAGTGCTCGCCGGCGCCGAGCATGTCGGGCGGCACGCTGATGGTGTGGCTGCGGGTCTGCAGCGCCTCGATCGGCGTACCGGCGGCGATCCGGCCCATCACGGGGACCGCGACCGGACGGTTGCCGTCGTCCTCGGCAATCGGCGGCGTGCTGGCGCGCCGGCCGAGGGTGCCTTCGATGACGCTGGGCGTGAAGCCGCGGCGACCGTTGCCGCCGCCGGCCGAGAGTTCGGGCAGCTTGATGACCTCGATGGCGCGGGCGCGGTTCGGCAGACGGCGGATGAAGCCTCGCTCCTCCAGCGCAGTGATCAGGCGGTGGATACCGGACTTCGAGCGCAGGTCGAGCGCATCCTTCATCTCGTCGAAGGAGGGCGGTACGCCGGCCTCTTTCAGACGTTCATTGATGAAACGCAGTAGTTCGTACTGTTTGCGCGTGAGCATCTCGAGTATTCCCCCGGTTGATAGCGTCGTTCGATTCCGAGACTCTTCTGGTGGGGCCTGCAGGCCGGGCCTGACCTCAGGAGCATGTGCTCGATGCACCTGCTTCCATGCAGCTTCCCGAATGTAGACACCAGCACTCGAAACAAATCATGAACGGACACTATATGTTCGATATGTGTTCCGCAACCACTTAATTTCCGGTGAACGTGTCGGGCAACGCACAATCGGCGGGGCGCGAAAACCCTATTCGGGCAGTGTCAGGATCTCGCATTCGCTGCCTTCGACGGCCGCCGCCGCGAACGGCGGGCGCACGAGAAGTGCCCGTGCCGCAGCGAGATTCCCGAGCAACGACGAGTCCTGCTGCGTCACCGGCGTTGCGATCAACGTGCCGTCCTCGCGCGCTTCGAGCCGTGCACGCAGATAGTCCTCGCGCTGGTCGTTGGCGGCGAGGTCGCGGCCGAGCAGGGCGCTCGTGCGGCGATGATGAATCACTTTCCGGCCGCTCAGCGCCCGAATCAACGGCACCAGGAACAGGAAGGCGCAGACATAGGACGACACCGGATTGCCGGGCAGGCCGATCACCCTCATCGCGCCGAGCCGGCCATGCATCATCGGCTTGCCGGGCCGCATCGCAATCCGCCAGAACGTCATGTCGACGCCCTCGGCTTCCAGCGACCGCTTGACGAGATCGTGGTCGCCGACCGAGGCGCCGCCTGTCGTGATCAGGACATCGGCACCGGCCTCGCGCGCCCGGCGGATGCCCGCCGTGGTCGCCTCCACCGTGTCGGCGGCAACGCCGAGGTCGACGGTCTCGGCGCCCTCGGCGCGCGCCAGCGCCCGCAGCGCGTAGCCGTTGGAATAGACGATCTGGCCGGGGCCGGGCTGCGAGCCCGGCATCACCAGCTCGTCGCCGGTCGCCAGCACCGCGACCTTCGGGCGGCGGCGCACCGCAAGTCCCGGATAGTTCATGGCGGCCGCCAGCGACAGCGCGCGGTCGGACAGGCGGCTGCCGCCGGCGAGCAGCACCTCGCCCTCACGGAAGTCGACCCCAGCCGGGCGGATGTGCCGCCCGACGCTGGCGGCCTCCGTGATCGTGATGTGGTCGCCGTCGACGGCGGTGTCCTCCTGGATGATCACCGCGTCGGCGCCATTGGGGATCACGCCGCCGGTGAAGATCCGCACCGCCTCGCCGGCGCCGACCGTCCGGTCGAACGGCCGGCCGGCGGCGACTTCGCCGATCACCTTGAGCCGGGCCTTTAGATCAGCCGCATCGGCGGCGCGCACCGCATAGCCGTCCATCGCCGACATCGGCTGCGGCGGCTGGGTGCGGAGCGCCGCGAGGTCGTGCGCAAGCGTGCGGTGGTAGGCGGCATCGAGCGCGACCATCTCCTCCGGCAGCGGTTCGGCGCCGGCGAGGACGGCGGACAGGGCATCGGCAACCGGCATCAGGGCCACGCTCAGAGTTCCTCAATTCCTAGTCTTCAAATTCCAAGTGCGGTCAAAGCCCTTGCCACGTCATCCGTCGATGTCACGTGGATAGCATAAAGGCCGCGGGCCCGCGCACCTTCGATATTGGCGGCCAGGTCGTCGAAAAACAGGATCCGCGACGCCGGCACGCCGATGGCTTTTACCACATGATCATAGGCCTCGGCGTCGGGTTTGCGGAAGCCGATGCTCGAGGACAGGAAGACGTTGCGGAAATGGCTGAGCAGCTCGGCATGGGTGACCGAGAAATGCGCGACATGGGCCGGATTGGTGTTGGAGAAGGCGTAGAGCGGCATCCGCTTGGCGGCCGCCGCGAGCAGCGGGGCGATGCCCGGCATCTCGCCGGTGAAGATCGCATTCCAGCCTTCGAGGAACTGGGCGTCCGTGATGTTGATGCCGAGCGTCCGGCGCAGATTCTCGAAGAATGCCGCGTCGTCGATCCGGCCGATCTCATGATGCTTGAAACTGTCGTCGACGACAAAGCGCGTGGCGAGCTCGGCGGGCGCACACCCGGCATGCTGCGCCCAGTGCGCCATCACCTTGTCAAAGTTGATGTCGAGCACGACGCGGCCGATATCGAACAGCAGCACGTCGACGGAGTTGGGAGTGAATTGCGAGGTCATTGCATGAAACCGTGTACGAGAATTGCGGGCAGGCGGCAATGTCCTCGATTTCAGTGACCGGTGTGTGGATTGTACGTGGCGTTGCATCCATCGCGAGACTGTTCCCGCGCACACCACCGTCGTCCCGGCGAAGGCCGGGACCCATAACCACCGCATTTGATCAGGAACGGGATCGTGGCCCCAGCGTCGCGCAACAATTGAGATTGGGGTAAGGGGTCCCGGCCTTCGCCGGGACGACGGCGGGTGTCGTCGCTTGTGCGTCAAACATCCGCATTCTCGCGACATGTCTGTCCGAGCCTTGCTCTTCGTTTCACCCTATATTTTTGCTACGGGGCTTGGCTTGCCGCGTCGGGCAACTCAGTGGCACGCGCGCGCGCTTTCAGGGTACCAAGCGACTTGATACCTGCCGGCGGCTTGGTGCCCGCCGGCGTCGCTCTCACAGCCTGGACAGCGCCAAGCCGAGGTAACCGATCAGCGCACCGGTGCTGAGAATGATGACGACGAGCGCCTGTTCCGAGCGTGCTTGCAAGGTTTTCCGGGTCACGGCGTTGGACGCTCCGTCTTCGAGATCATGCGGTCCAACGAACAGCAACGATTTCCGTTCCGGTCCTTCCCCCGGGAACCTTCACGACCTGCCGAGTGACGCGACGGGCGCGGAACAGGAACGCAGGTCGGCCGCCTACGAGGGCGGCGCGATCCCCGGAACGGGGAAAGCGCGGCACATCTCGACGCTGATCGACCTCAGTCGCTTGACGACCGCTGCATCTCCCTTCGACCGGAGGGACTCCGCAATGAGTTCGGCGATCAGGCGCATTTCGGGCTCGCCCATGCCGCGCGTGGTCGCCGCCGGCGTCCCGAGGCGAATGCCGCTCGGCTTGAGCGGTGGATGCGGATCGTCGGGAATGATCTGCTTGTTTGCGGTGATCCCAACGGCGTCGAGGATGTTCTCGGCCGCGCTGCCGTCCACGCCGACGCTGGCCACGGTATCCACGACCATCATGTGATTGTCGGTTCCGCCGGTGATCAACGTCATGCCGCGTTCCATCAACGCTTCGGCTAGGACCTTCGCGTTGCGCATGACCAGCCTTGCATAGGCATGAAAATCGGACGTCGAAGCCTTCTTCAGCGTGACCGCGGTTCCGGCCACAACGTTCATGTGCGGACCTCCCTGCAATCCCGGGAACACCGACGCGTCTATCTTGCCGGCGAACTCCCGGCGACAAAGAACGATGCCGCCACGCGGCCCGCGAAGCGTCTTGTGCGATGTCGTCGTCATCACGTCGAAACCCGCATCGAGCGGATTGCGCAAGGCGTTGCCGGCGATCAGGCCGCCGTAATGGCTGACGTCGGCCATGGTCAGTGCACCCACTTCATCGGCGATGCTCTTGAAGGACGCATAATCCAGATCGCGCGGATAAGAGCTGTAGCCGCACAGCACCAGCTTCGGGCGGACGTGCCGGGCCATGGCGCGGAGCTCATCGAAATCGATGGCGCCGCCGTTTGACGGCTGCGTCTTGTAGCGGGCGAAGTTGAAGAGCCGCCCCATGTGCGACACCGGCGCGCCATGAGTGAGATGGCCGCCGTGTGAAAGGTCCATCGCCAAGATCGTATCGCCGGGCTGCAGCAGGCCGAGATACACGGCCTGGTTCATTGGCGACCCGGACAGAGGCTGAACGTTGGCATGTTCGGCGCGGAACAGCGCGCAAGCGCGCTGGCGGGCAAGGTTCTCTATCTGGTCGGTGAATTCCTGGCCGCCGTAATAGCGACGTCCCGGATAGCCCTCGGAATACTTGTTGGTGAACACCGATCCGAGCAGCTCGAGCACCTCGGGATAGGTGTAGTTCTCCGACGGAATCAGCTCGACGCCGTCTTGCTGGCGGCGCTCTTCGCCCTCGAGCGCAAGGGCAACTTCCGAATCGTTGAGATGGAGTTCATTGCGGAATGACGGCATGGTCCGGGCTCCCTAAGACGCTGGATCATCAGCTGAACGGGTTGCCCAGGCGAACGGCGTTGAAACCCTTCGCGCTTCACCGTGGTCAATTCCACGTAAGCTCGCCAGTCGCGCGAGGGACGAATGAGCCTGCGAGGCTCATCGCGAGCAGAAGGCTATCCAATCCCCGGCGGGCTCGCAAGGGTTGGTTGCTGGCGCCGCCGCGGGCCCAGCGTTGGGCGAGATCGAACATCTGGCGACAGCCACGGCAATGGCGACCAAACCGAGGGACGTCCGGCTTACCCAATGAACCGATGTCCCGATGATCAATGCCGTCTTCGGCTGAGGGCCAATAAGGTGCATGACCATCCGTCACTTGCGGGCCGTCAGGCTTGCGGGGTGGCTGACCGTGTGGCTGTGGCACCCGCGAATCTATTCCTTGACGAAGATATGAGACTTTATCTTCCACTGCCCGTCGGGTTGGCGTTCAAGCAGTCTCACGGTGCTGCCAGAAATTGGCGCCGCCTTCTCATTTATTACTAGCGTGGCCGTGAAATGCGAGGTGGTGTAGGCGTATTTTCCCATGGGCAACACATCGAGCAGCTCAACCTTGTGATCTCTGACGCTTCTTCCCCGCCCGGCAAAGAAATTACGGATTGCCAAAGGGCCGGTGACTGGCTGCGCACCAGGCGGCATCAATCTGGCGTCAGCGGCATACAACGGTAACAGGGCATCGAAGTCTGCGTTGTTGATGGCGGCATCCCATTTGGCAGCCGCCGAGGAAAGTTCGTCGGCAGGTGGGGCTGCCCCTGCGGGACTGACGCAAGTACAAGTAAAGATCAACAACAGGGTGCATGAAAGAAGAGAAGGGCGGCTCATCTTTGCCTCCTTTAGCTGAGATGCTTAGCGCGGGAGCGCATTCGCAAACGCTATAGCCGAGGCAAGCAGAACCACTAGTCCAGAAAGTGGACTGGATATCCTCAACTGGCTGAGACTCGATCTGCGGCCGCCGGCGCCTCATCGGCATATTTGCTGCGTGGGAACCAAGTCCGCATGCTGTTCACAAGATGCCTGGGACCGTCGATCTCGATTTTGCCGAGCTCACACGCCCGTAGCAGCGGCATCTCGTCTACGAAAATCTGCACGAGCGTCAGCAGACTCGCATAGAGGCTGATATCGACCTTGAAGCCGGGGTCATCCCAGCAAAGATCGGCTTCCTCCTTCTTCACAACAAACCACCAGCGCTTTGGCCGAGCGTCCGCAATCTCGATGTACAGAACGAAGTCGCATGGAATGTGCCTTAGATCGAACGAACGGCGCATATTCCACATGAGCCGGCCCGCGTGAAGTTCGTTGGGTGTGAGCTGGCTGCGAGCCCATTTGTGGCCCCAATAGCCCATTGCATCGATAATTGGCCTGGCTTCCCTGGCTGCCTGGGTTGGATGGTACTCCCAATGCCCGTTATCGCCTGATCTGCGTGAGATTAGCCCGGCTTCTTCTAGCGTTTGCAGGCGCTTGGAGAGGAGGGTCGGCGACATCTGCGGGATGCCGCGGCGAAGCTGGTTGAAGTGGTGGGACCCCAGCAACAGTTCGCGGAGCAGGAGCGGGGTCCACCGCTCCGTGAGAATTTCCGCAGCTTTGGCTACGGGGCAAAATGATCCATAGCCTTTCATGACGAGAACTTTAGCATCACGAGGGCCACCAAGGTAGTCCAGGTTCTGAACTATGTCCCAGACGAGCCAGCATCGAGGCTGTCCTGGAGGTCTGTTACGCGATTTTCTCGAGACTCGGCCATTCGACGATGCCGGCTCGATGTTCGGTTTGCCCGGAGGCAGATGCGGCTCGATTTGCCAGTACGCGGCCTGGCTGGTGCCACCGTGGGCTCAGCGTTCGCCGAGATCGATCTGCGTGAGGATGCCTTGCCGCAGCGCGAGGCGGACCAACTCGATATCGGTGCCGACGCCGAGCTTGTCCTTGATTAGGGAATGCAGGTTCGCGACCGTCTTGGGGCTGAGGTGCAGTGCCTCGGCGATCTCCTCGGTGGTGTTTTCCGCGAGCAGCATCCGCAGCACCTCGAATTCCCGCGCGGTCAGGAGGTCGGCCGCCTTGGTCTCGCCGGCAAGGTGGCTGAGCGCGAGCTCGTGGTCGATATCCGGGCTGATCGCGATCTTGCCCGACAGCGCATCCATCACGGCGTGCACCAGCGTCTCCGGCGGGCTGGTCTTGGTGACATAGCCGCTCGCGCCGGCGCGGATCGCCTGCACGGCAAAGGCCGCGTTCTGGTGCATGGTGAACACCAGGATTTTTGCGCGCCTGTCCCACTGCCGGAGGCGGCGAATGGCCTCGATGCCGCCGATGCCGGGCATCGACAGGTCCATGATGACGAGGTCGGGCCCGGTCTCCTTGTAGAGGCGGTAGGCCTCGACACCGTCGGAGGCTTCGGCGACGACGCAGAGGCCCGGCTGCTTCTGCAGCATCGCCCGGTAGCCCTCCCGGACGACGGCGTGGTCGTCGACCAGCATGATGGTGCGCGCCGCGTGGCTCATGCCGCGCGCTCCACCGGTGCGGCCTCTCGGCTGGCCGCGACGGGAACGATGACGCGGAGCGAGGAGCCGCTGGGCTGTCCGGTCTCGAAGCTGAGCCGCCCGCCCAGCGCGGCGACCCGTTCGCGCATGCCGAGCAGGCCGAGGCCGGACCTGAGCTGGGGATCGCCTTGCGGATCGCCGGGCTGGCCGTCATCGTCGATCGCGAGCACGATCGCGCTGTCGCCGCCGCCAGGCGGCGCCTCGCGCATCTCAAGCCGCAGCATGACGCGCGTGGCGCCGGCATGCTTGGCGGCGTTGGTGAGCGCCTCCTGCACGATGCGGTAGAGATTGGCGCTGACGGAGGCGACAAGGCGCTCGAACGATCCCGATATGGTGATCTCGAACCGTGGCTGTCCGCGGCTGCGGCCGTTCCAGCCGGCGACCAGGCCCTCGAGGCTGGCCGCAAGTCCGAGTTCGTCGACATCGGGCGGGCGGAGCCGGAAGAGGGCGCCGCGCAACGTCTCCATCATGGCGGTCGCGGTCCGCGCGATGCCGTCGCATTCGGCGAGCAAAGGCGGGCAATCCGCGGCCGCGGTTTGGCGCGCCGAGGCGGCGAGCGCACGGATTGCGGCCAGCGACTGCCCGAACTCGTCATGCAGCTCACGCGCGAGGTGCCGGCGCTCCTCGTCCTGCACCAGGATCAGTTTCTGCGTCAGCGCGTTGCGGTCGGAGAGCGCGGCGGCGAGGCGCTCGGCGAGCTGGTTGAAGACATCGCCGATCGCCGACAGTTCGGCGAGATCGAACGGCGGCAGGCGCGCGGCGAGGTCGCCTGCGGCGATCCGCTCGAGCCCGTCGCGGATCTGCCGCGTCGGACGCAGCGCGCGCGCCAGCGCCGCATAGACCAGGGCGCAGAGCAGCGGCAGCGCGATCATGAACACCGCCATCAGCCGGCCGGCATCGTGCCAGGCCTCGGCGGTCGGCACCGCCGGATCGATCCAGGCCACGGCCTCGCCGATGGCATTGCCGCGCGAAACCACCTGCCGCACCACCTCGCGGCAGGGATCGAACAGGCGGCGATAGAGCGCCGCGAAGGCCAGCGGCGGCGCGGCCGTGTCAGTCTGCGAGCCGCCGCAGAAGCGCTGGCTGATCTCGCCGCTATTGCTGCGAAAGGCGAGGCACAGTCCCGGCGTCATGACCGAGGCGGCAACGCTGTCGAGATCGGGAAATTCGGAGCGCGCATTGTTCAGCCACTGGATCTTGCTCTGCTGCAGCTCCAGCGTCTTGGCGGCGACATCGGCAACGGCCGCGATCCGCCCGCGCACCGAGCGGTCGGCCTCGATCAGGAAATAGCCGGAGATGACGGCAAAGCAGAGCGTCGAGACGATCGCCACGCGCAACGTCAACCGCAGTTTCAGATCGCTTCCGGACCAATTCCACATTGGCGTATCCTCAAGATCGAAGGCGGGCTTCGGCGCGCGATCGCGGGCAGGGTCGTCACGCACATTAAACGGCAGAACGGAGGCGCCGAGAAGCGCTGCCATAGCCGTTCTTCGGGCGCGGACCATCGTCGTGAAATTTTCCCGGCACCGGGCGGGAGGCACTCCGCTGCGGCGCGGAGGCCAGTTGGCCCAGGATGCGACCGACCCGCCCGCGCCAGCAGCTGAAAGGCCCAATCATGCACCAGTCGCGCCTCGTCTTGCTCGCCCTCGCGTTGACCGGCCTTCTGGCCAGACCTTGTCCGCCGCGCGCCGAGACCGGCACGGTGCCGGCATCCCACCTTGGCGTCAGCATCGATGATTTCAGCTACGTCGACACCTCGGGCGAGGTGATCGACCAGACCGCCGTGCACCAGAAGCGGCTCGACGCGTTCATGCGCGCGCTGCGCGCCGACGTCGCCGCGGAGCCGCGCTATCGCCTGGTGCCAGCAGCGGCGTCCGCAGGCGAGGCCCGGATCAAGGTGGTCGGCGGCGTGCAGAAGATGAGCACGCTGGTGCAGTGGGCCAAGGTGGCGGTCGTCGATGTCGAAGGGAGCCGCGTGCTGTACGAAAAGCTCTACACGTTTCGCGGCGACAATGACGACGCATGGGACCATGCGCGGATGTTCGTGTCGCGCGAGGTGCTCGGCGTGCTCGCGGCCGTGTTGCCGCCGGCACAGACCGCCACGGCTGCGCCGATCGGGCTTGCGGTGTTCGAGTTCGAGCTTGAGGACACCTCCGCGGCGCCGGCATCCGGCCTTGCCGACGCCGATGCGGCCTACCTCGCCGATGTGACCAAGGGCGTGCGTGACCGGCTTGCGCAGTCGGGCCGCTACCGCCTGGTCGATACCGGCGGCGCGACCGCCGAGCCCGTCAAGGCGCGTGCGCTGCGCGACTGCGACGGCTGCGAGGCCGCGATCGCGCAACAGCTCGGCGCAGATCAATCGCTGATCGGCGTGATCAGGCGGGTCAGCCGGACCGAATACACGATCGGCTTCCAGCTGCGCGACGCCCGCAGCGGCGCGGTCGTCTCACGCGGCGACAGCGGCCTGCGGATGGGCGCCGATTATTCCTGGACCCGTGGCGCGGTCCGCCTGGTCGGCGATCGCCTGCTCGAAGGTGGGGCGCAGCGCTAGGGATGCTTCGCGGCTGCGGCTGCAACTCTGGCAGGCGGACCATAGCAAAGTGCGATAGCTGCTAGACACACCGTCATCTGGCTCCGGGCTCATGCGTGCGCTATCACCGCCGCCTGATCACCGCACAGGAGCCGCCGATGCGTTTGCCCGCCATCTTCTTCGCCCTCACGCTCGCCGCAAGCCCCGCGGCGGCCGAGGAGCTGTCGGGCACGCTGCAGAAGATCAAGGAGACGAAGAAGGTCACGCTCGGCTTTCAGGAGGCTTCCGTTCCCTTCAGCTATCTCGACGACAATCAGCGGCCGATCGGCTTTGCGCTCGACATCTGCCTGAAGATCGTCGATGCCGTGAAGAAGGAGCTCGGCGTATCTGACATCGCCGTCGACTACCTCCCGGTGACCTCGTCGAACCGCATTCCGCTGATGGTCAACGGCACGATCGATCTGCATTGCTCGGCGACCACCAACAGCGCGGACCGCCAGAAGCAGGTGACCTTCACCAACACGCACTTTCTCAGCGCGACACGGTTTGCCGCCAAGAAATCCGCTGGCATCAACACGATCGACGACCTCAAGGGCAAGTCCGTCACCGCCGTTGCGGGCTCGGTGAACCTCACGCAGCTCATCAAGGTCAACACCGAACGCAAGCTCGGCATCAACGTTCTCCCGGCCAAGGACCAGGCCGAGGCGTTTTTGATGCTGGAGACCGATCGCGCCCAGGCCTACGCGCTCGACGATGTCCAGCTTGCGGTTGCGATCGCGCGGTCGAAGCAGCCTTCGCTCTACATGATCAGCGAGGAGGCGTTCTCGAAGGCAGAGCCGTTCGGCATCATGCTGCGCAGGGAGGACACCCCGTTCAAGGTGCTCGCCGACCGCGCCACGGCGGAACTCTACAAGAGCCCCGAGATCGAGGTCATGTACAGGAAGTGGCTGGAAGCGCCGACCCCGCCGAAAGGTATCAATTACAACGTCCCGATGTCGCCGGCGCTGCGCCACGCGTTCGCCCATCCGAGTTCGAGCTTCGATCCCGACGAGTACGAGGTCGGCAAGTAGCGTCACTTGCGGGTGTGCCAGCGCAAATCGATTGTGGTTCTCGGAAGCCGCTGCGCTCACCCCCGCGCCGAGCGGCAGTCCGGGTGCACCTCCAATGATTTATGGCCCCAGCGTGACGGCTGGGGCCGCAGGAGGTGGTGTGTGCCTCTGGGGCAATGAATCAGAGGACAACCACTGAACCGCACATCGATGACAATGTTCCAACAGGCTGCGGCCGGCCGTGCCATGCTGCCATGCAGACTGAGAAGCTTGCAGACCGCGCCAGGACCGTACCATCATGACGTCGGCCGGCCCGAATCGAATGCGGGCCTGGTGGACGTCTCCAGCGTCGGCCTTCGGCCCCAAAGGGTGCCGGGGTCACATTCCGTTTGCAGCTAATTTTTTCCGTTATGCCGATTGTTCTGCGGAGCCGACATTGAACCACGATGCATTGGCCAAGCTCACCGTCACCATCATTGTCCTGGTCGCGTTGCTGGTATGGCGCGTTGCCGACCAGAAGAAGTCGATTGAATGCGGCGCAAATTGCCCAACCGACCTCTCTGCGAGCCGGAAGGCCGCCCAATAGTATCTGAGCGACTCGATCCCGGTTCACGGCCGCCTGGTCAGCATGGCGCGTAGCCTAGCGCTTTGCGGGTGGGCCGCTCTTGTTGCCTGGTTGTCCCTTGATGTTCGACGAATCCTGTTCCTGGACATGCAGGTTCTGCGAGTTCGAGCCGACCGTGCCTTGCTTGGCGGGCGGCCCGCTCTTG
Organism: Bradyrhizobium sp. 33ap4; assembly: GCF_032654765.1. NCBI lineage: Bacteria > Pseudomonadati > Pseudomonadota > Alphaproteobacteria > Hyphomicrobiales > Nitrobacteraceae > Bradyrhizobium > Bradyrhizobium sp. 33ap4. The sequence continues at coordinate 108,071 of NZ_JAUMTJ010000003.1, forward strand.
TTGCCCGGCGCGCCGGCGATTCCGGTTCCGGAACTTTGAGCGCTCGGGGACGTCGTGGCGTTTGGGGAACCGGCGGCCGTGTCGGGGCGCCCCGGAGGCGTTGCGGCCGCGCCGGGCCTGTCCTGATCGCCGACATAGCCGGATTCACCGGAGTTGCGGGTCTTGGCACCCTTGTCGGCCTCGTTTTGCAGGTTCTGGGCAACCGCGTGTTGCGCCAGTATCGGGCTGGTTGCCATGGCACCGGCGATGAGCAGTGCGATTGTGCGGGTTCTCATGAGTGTCCCTCCTCTGGGTTGCCGGGGACAACACGTATCGCGATCATCATTTCCTATGCGCGCGAAAAATCGCCGCGAGGGAACAAGCATCGCGAACGTGCCGCGGCCGGCTACAGCGATCCGTTTGAGTGGTCGCACCGCGCCTCTATCGGCCATCGCGCGGCGCGTATATCGTCCGCGCCAAACACAAGATCGGTCCCGGCACGCCGGGTAACGACGCATAATGAGGACGCGATGTCCGACATGCTGCTGTTTTCGCCAATGACCATCCGCGGCGTCACGCTGAAGAACCGCATCGTGGTGCCGCCGATGCACCAATATTCCGCCGAGAAGGGCTTTCCGACCGACTGGCATCTGATGAATGCCGGCAAGTTCGCCGCCGGCGGCGCCGGTCTCGTGATCGTCGAATCGACCAAGGTCGAGCGGCGCGGCTGCGGCACGATCGGCGATCTCGGCATCTGGGACGACAAGTTCATCGCGCCGCTCAGTCGCCTCGTCGGCTTCATCAAGCAGCAGAACGCGGTCGCCGGCATCCAGCTCGGTCATTCCGGCCGCAAGGCGCGCGCAAGCCGGCCCTGGGAGGGGGATCGTCCGCTCGAACGCACCGCCGAGATCGAGGACTGGGATGCCTGGACGCCGGTGGCGCCGAGCGCGATCGCCCATAGCGAGCGCTGGCCGGTGCCGCGCGCGCTGGATACGCACGAGGTGAAGGACCTCGTCGCAGCCTGGGGGCAGGCGGCACGACGCGCCCATGCGGCAGGGTTCGAGGTGCTGGAACTGCACGGCGCCCATGGCTATCTCGTGCACGAATTCCTCTCCGGGCGCTCCAACCAGCGCAGCGACGAATATGGCGGCTCGGAAGCCAACCGGATGCGCTTCCTGATCGAGGTCACCGAGGCGGTGCGGGCGCACTGGCCGGATCACAAGCCGCTGTTCGTGCGGCTGTCGGTCGAGGACAACGCCGGCTGGGGCCCGGAGCAGAGCGCGCGGCTCGCCAGGATCCTGAAAGCGAAGGGGGTCGACGTGATCGATTGCTCATCGGGCGGAATCAGCGAGATGGCGCCGATCCTGGGCAAGGAGATCAAATACAATTATCAGGTGCCGCTCGCGGAATATGTCCGCGCCCATGCCGATATCATGACCATGGCGGTCGGCCTGATCATCCATGGAGACCAGGCCGAACAAATCCTGCGTGATAAACAAGCAGATTTGATCGCGGTCGGCCGGGAAATCCTCAATAACCCGAACTGGCCGATGGACGCCGCGCTCAAGCTCGGCGTCGAGGGGCCGTTCCGCAATGTTCCTCCGCAGTTCGGCTACTGGCTGGGCACGCGGGCCAAGCGCGGATTCGGCACCCAGCCGTCGACCTGGCAGAACGGGTTGCGGGAGACTGGGCCAAAGGCCGACGAAAGGCTGGCAGGGGGCTGACAAGAGGCCGATCCGGGCACCGTGACAGGACCGTAATGGTCCGGTGACAAGGCGGCCTTGATCCGACCAAAAAGCCGTTGTGTGGTGCCCCGCGTCGGGGTGGGGCCGAATGTTGCGAAACGTTGCCGGCCGTTAGCGAAGGGATCACGGATAATGCGCAAACATGTTGGCTTCTTGCTCGGGACGGTGGCGGGCGCGTGTCTCACCTTGCTCGTGGCCTCGCCGCAGGGCGCGCATCTGTTCGCCGTCGCCAACGCCGCCGCGCATTCCAAGTCGGATCGTAGCCATGTCGTTCTGTGAGCCAAGGAGTTGAGTGTTATAGTTGTCTTCCTAAGACCGCTTGGCCTCCGACTTGAGAAGCCCGAGGACGCCAAGCTCGTCGAGGGCGCGATCAACGGCATGATCTCCTCGCTCGATCCGCACTCCCGCTACATGAACGAGAAGGGCTGGGCGGAGATGCAGGAGACCACGCATGGCGAGTTCGGCGGGCTCGGCATCGAGGTCACCATGGAGGACGGCTTCGTCAAGGTGGTGGCGCCGATCGACGACACGCCGGCCTCGCGCGCCGGCATCATGTCGGGCGACGTGATCACGTCGATCGACGACGACCAGATCCAGGGCATGACGCTCGACCAGGCCGTCAACAAGATGAAGGGCGCCCCCAACAGCTCGATCCGGCTGAAGATCATCCGCAAGGACGCCGACAAGCCGATCGAGGTCTCGATTATGCGCGAGATCATCCGCGTCCGCCCGGTGAAGTATCACGTCGAGGGCGGCGACATCGGCTATATCAGGATCACCTCGTTCAACGAGCAGACCACCGAGGGTCTGCGCAAGGCGATCGGCGATATCCAGAAGCAGATCCCGCAGGACAAGCTCACAGGCTACGTCGTCGACCTCCGCAACAATCCCGGCGGCCTGCTCGACCAGGCGGTCTCGGTGACCTCGACCTTGATGCAGCGCGGCGAGGTGGTCTCGACCCGCGGCCGCAATCCCGAGGAAACCCAGCGCTTCACCGCGCATGGCGGCGACATGACCAAGGGCAAGCCGCTCGTCGTCTTGATCAACGGCGGTTCGGCCTCGGCCTCCGAGATCGTCGCCGGCGCGCTGCATGACCACAAGCGCGCGACCCTGATCGGCACCCGCTCGTTCGGCAAGGGCTCGGTGCAGACCATCATTCCGCTCGGCACCGGCAATGGCGCGCTGGCGCTGACCACGGCGCGCTATTTCACGCCGTCGGGCCATTCGATCCAGGCACTCGGCATCAAGCCCGACATCGAGGTGCTGCAGGACGTGCCGGACGAATTCAAGACCCGCTCGGAGATCAAGGGCGAGGCCTCGATGCGCGGCCATCTCTCCGCCGAGGGCGCCGAGCAGACCGGCTCGCAATCCTACGTCCCGCCGGACGAGAAGAACGACAAGGCGCTGGCCGCGGCGTTCAACCAGCTGCGCGGCGTCACCGTCAACGCCGATGCCAAGAACGCCGACACCAAGGCCGCGCAGAAGCGGCCGGTGCCGAACTAGAACCTGTAGCCCGGATAGCTCCATCCGGGCTACGCAGCTGCCAAAATATCGAAAACAACCCCATGCAAAGGAGCCGGTGGGGGCTGGCGCTCGACCAGGCAATTTGACACGTCGGGCAATTACAGGGTAAATTTCCAAAATTCCGAAATCGTGCGGGCGCGTCCCTCGGGCTCCGACTTCCGAGCAGCCTTACGCCGCGCCGGCGACCGGCTTGCGTCGCCGCGCCGTGCTCGCGCCCGCAGCGGGGCCGCGGCGATGCCCGGCCAGCAGCTCGCGGATCTGGGCAGCGGGCTTTGGCGGGCTGAACAGATAGCCCTGCATCTCCGAGCAGCCGAGCTCGCGCAGCAATTGCTGTTGCTGCGCGGTCTCGACGCCTTCCGCCGTCGTCGTCATGCTGCGCTCGGCGGCGATGTTGACGACGGCCTCGACGATGCCGGCCGAGCCTTGCGGATCGGCGATGTCGGTGACGAAGCAGCGGTCGATCTTGATCTTGTCGAACGGGAATCGCTTCAGGTAGCTCAGCGACGAATAGCCGGTGCCGAAATCGTCGAGCGCGATCCTGATCCCGATGGCGCGCAGCTGGTGCAGCGCGGCCAACGCGCTCTCGTCGTCGCGGATCAGCACCGCCTCGGTGATCTCGAGCTCGAGCCGGCTCGCTGACAGCCCCGACGATGCAAGCGCCGCGATCACCTTGAGCGCCAGCGTGCCGCTGCGGAACTGCACCGGCGAGACGTTGACGGCGAGCCTGACGTGGTCGGGCCAGTTCACGGCTTCCTTGCAGGCCGTCATCAGTACCCACTCGCCGAGCTGGTTGATCAGGCCGGTCTCTTCCGCAATCGGCACGAATTCGGCCGGCGAGATCATGCCGCGCTGTGGATGACGCCAGCGCACCAGCGCCTCGCAGCCGGTGATCTCGTTGCTGCGCAGGTCGACGCAGGGCTGGTAATGCACTTCGAGCCCGCTGCCGGCGGCGATCGTCTGCCGCAACTCCATCTCGAGCTCGCGGCGGGCGCGGGCGTCGGCATCCATCGCCGGCTCGAAGAAGCGGAAGACGCGCCGGCCGGCCGACTTCGCCGCATACATCGCAAGATCGGCGTTCTTCATGATCTGGTCGAGATCGGTGCCGTCCTTCGGCGCCAGTGCGATGCCGATGCTGGCGTCGGTCGTGACCTGGTGGCCGAGGCATTGATAGGGCGCGCGGATCACCTCGTAGATGCGCGCGACGAGGTCGGCGACCTCGGCCTCGCTCTTCACCCCGGTCTGCACGATCGCGAACTCGTCGCCGCCGAGGCGAGCGACGAAATCGCCGTCGCCGATCACGCCGCTCAGCGTCCGCGCCACGGACTTGAGAAGCTCGTCGCCGACCATATGGCCGAGCGAGTCGTTGACGCCCTTGAATTCGTCGATGTCGATATAGAGCACCGCAAGCTGGCTGTCGGGCGTGACATGCGGCAGCTCGCGCCTGATCTCCTCGTGGAACAGCGCGCGGTTCGGCAGGTCGGTGAGCGCATCGTAGTGGGCGAGATGCGTGATGCGCTCTTCGGCGCGGCGGCGCTCGGTGACGTCCTCATGGGTCGCAAGCCAGCCGCCGTCGGCCAGCGGCTCGTTGACGACCTGGATCGAGCGCCCGTCGGGCGTCGTGATCACCATGGTGTTGCGGATGTCGACGTCGCGCAGCACGAGATTGACGTAGCGCTCGACGTCGCCCTGGAACGAGCCGGTCCGGTGACGATGCACGATGACGTCGCGGAAGCTGCAGCCGGGCTTGATGATGTCGGCCGACAACCCGTACATCTCGATATAGCGCCTGTTGCAGATCACCAGGCACTGCGCGGCGTCGAACAGCAACAGGCCCTGCGTCATGTTGTTGACGGCGGTGTCGAGCCGCAGCTTCTCCAGCGTCAGGCGCTGCTGCTGGGCGCGATGCTGCTGCACCAGCTTGCGCACCACCAGCGTCAGCAGGATCGCGATCGCCAGCACCGAGATGCTGGTCACCGCGATCAGGATGCCGATCTGCTCGCGCCAGTTGGCGAGCGCCGCCTCGGTGGTGCTCGTCGCGACGACGACGATCGGGAATTTGGTCAGTGCCCGCGACGACACCAGGCGGTCCTTGCCGTCGACCGGGCTGGCGAGCCGCGTCGTGCTCTGCGGCAGCTCGAAAACCTGCTGCTGATTGACTGGACCGTTGCGGAAATTCCTCCCGATCAGCTCTTCGACATGGGGATAGCGTGCCAGCAGCGTGCCGTCGCGATGATGCATCGAGATCGCGGCGCCGTCGCCGAGCGCCACGGTGGAGAAGAACTTCTCGAAGGCCGCCGGCTCGATGCCGCGGCCGACCACGCCGAGGAATTCCCCGTGCGGACCGGTGACCTTGCGGACGATAACGGTGGTCCAGTTTCCGGTGATGCGGCTCACCACCGGCGCGACCTGCATGTCGGGCGAATAGGGGCTCGACTTGAAGATCTGGAAGTAGGGGCGGTCGGCAATGCTTGCCTGCGGCAGCGGCCAGGCGCCCGAGCTGTTGATCAGAACGCCGTCGGCGTCGAACACGTTGAGGCTGCCGACATTGGACAGCGCGTCCATCTTGGATTTGAGCATCGCATGGATGTCGGCGGCCGACATCCGGCGCCTGTAGTTCTCCGGCGCCGCGATTGCATTGTCGCGCATGAACGTGATCAGGTCGCGCTGGACGACTTCGAGATCGTCGAGCTGCTGGTCGAAATGCCGCGCCAGCAGCAGTACGGTGTTCTCGAGCTCACGCTCGCTGTTGTGCAGGGCGCGATCGCGGAAATTCTCCGCCATCAGCGTAGCGCCGATCGCGATCGCGGCCATCAGCACGGCGCCGCCGAGGATCAGCCAGCGGATCGGACCGCTGCCGATCACCGATTTGATGTTGAACGTGGCGCTGCCGTTTGGAGTCATTTGCCGCAATCGCTTCCAGGTGTTTCACCCGGAAGTAGGTCTCGTGCACCCCCGGCCCGCGAAAGTCGTATCCAATCGAAATGGAGCGCGGGTTAGCGAGATTGGTTAATGAAACCTTGCGGGCATTGGCGACAGTGCGTACCGGCGATCACGCGCCGGCGCGATAGTGCCCCGATTTGCCGCCGATCTTCTCGACGAGGTGGATGCCCTCGATGCGGATGCCGCGGTCGACCGCCTTGACCATGTCGTAGATCGTCAGGCATGCGACCGAGACTGCGGTCAGCGCCTCCATCTCGACGCCGGTCGGCCCCGTCACCTTGACGCTGGCGCGGACGATGCAGCCGGGCAGCTTGCGGTCGGGTGTGATGTCGATCGTGACCTTGGTCAGCGCCAGCGGATGGCAGAGCGGGATCAATTCCGAGGTCCGCTTCGCCGCCATGATGCCGGCGATCCGCGCCGTCGCCAGCACGTCGCCCTTCTTGGCCTGGCCGGTTTCGATCAGCGCCAGCGTCGCCTTGCTCATCACGACGCGGCCTTCGGCGACCGCGGTCCGCTCGGTCGCGGGCTTGGCCGAGACGTCGACCATCCGAGCCTCGCCCTTGGCGTCGATATGGGTGAGGGCGGTGCCGGAGCCGGAAGGCTCGGCCTTGGTCTTGCCCTTGCTGTTCCGCGCCATTGCGTCAGCGCGTTGCGGTGGCGCGCGGGGCGGCCTGCCGCGTCAGCAAGGCGCGGGTCGCCGCGGTGACGTCCTGCTGGCGCATCAGGCTTTCACCGACCAGGAAAGTCGACATCCCGACCCGTTCGAGCCGGGCGAGATCGCCAGGCGTGAAGATGCCGCTCTCGCCGACCATCAGGCGGTCGGGCGGGATCAGCGGTGCCAGCGCCTCGCTGGTCGCGAGCGTGGTCTCGAAGGTGCGCAGATTGCGGTTGTTGACGCCGATCATCGGCGAGCGAAGTTTCAAGGCACGGTCAAGCTCGGCGCGGTCGTGAATCTCGACCAGTACGTCCATGCCGTAGCCGAGCGCGGCGTCCTCGATCTCCCTGGCCGCCGCGTCGTCGAGCGCGGCCATGATGATCAGGATGCAGTCGGCGCCATGGGCGCGCGCCTCCGCCACCTGGTAGGTGTCGAACATGAAATCCTTGCGCAGCACCGGCAGGCTGGTCGCCGCGCGGGCCGCAACCATGAAGTCGAGATGGCCCTGGAACGAGGGCGCGTCGGTCAGCACCGACAGGCACGCCGCGCCGCCGGCCTCGTAGGCCTTTGCGAGCACGGGCGGATCGAAGTCGGCCCGGATCAATCCTTTCGAGGGCGAGGCCTTCTTCACTTCCGCGATTAGCGCGTAGTCGCCGCGCGTATGCTTGTCCTTGAGGGCGCGGACGAAGCCGCGAGGAGCCGAGGCCGATCTGGCCTCCGCCTCGATCTCGGCGAGCGGATGGGCGCGCTTCGCGGCGGCGATCTCCTCGCGCTTGTAGGCCTCGATCTTGGTCAGGATGTCCGACATCGCTTAGCGCCTTGCTTAACCGTTCGAAACCGCGACCAGATGCTTCAGCCGCGCGGCGGCAGCGCCGCTGTCGAGCGACTGGGCACCGATCGCGACGCCTTCCTTGAGGTCCTTGGCGCGGCCGGCCACGATCAGCGCGGCGGCGGCGTTGAGCAGGGCGACGTCGCGATAGGCGCTCGGCTTGCCCTGCAGCACGCTGGAGAGCGCGATCGCATTTGCATCGGCGTCACCGCCCTTCAGCGCCTCGCCGCCGACGCGGCCAAGGCCGGCATCCTCGGGCGTGACCTCTGATGTCCTGATCTCGCCGTTCTCGAGCGTCGCAACGAAGGTCGGGCCGGTGAGGGTGATCTCGTCGAGGCCATCGGAGCCATGCACGACCCATACCTTGTCCGAACCGAGGTTCTTCAGCACCTGCGCCAGCGGCTGCACCCATTGCCGCGAGAACACGCCGACCATCTGCCGCTTGACGCCGGCCGGGTTCGATAGCGGCCCGAGCAGGTTGAAAATGGTGCGGGTAGCGAGCTCGACCCGGGTCGGACCGACATTCTTCATCGCCGGATGATGCGCGGGCGCGAACATGAAGCCGATGCCGGCTTCCTTGACGCAGCGCCCGACTTGTGCGGGCGTCAAATCGAGCTTGACGCCGAGCGAGGCCAGCACGTCGGCGGCGCCCGAGCGCGACGACAATGCGCGGTTGCCGTGCTTCGCCACGGGCACGCCAGCGCCGGCCACGATGAAGGCCGCGCAGGTCGAGACGTTGACCGAGCCGGAGCCGTCGCCGCCGGTGCCGACGATGTCGACGGCCTCCGCCGGCGCCGTGACCGGCAGCATCTTGCCGCGCATCGCGGTGACGGCGCCGGTGATCTCCTCGACGGTCTCGCCGCGCACCCGCAGTGCCATCAATAGCCCGCCCATCTGCGAGGGCGTGGCTTCGCCCGACATCATGCTGTCGAAGGCGGACGCCGCCTCTTCACGCGTCAGCGTGGCGCCGGTGGCGACTTTTCCGATGATCGATTTCAGGTCGTCCATTCGCTGGCTCAGGGTCTGTTGTTGGAGCTTGATCGCCGCGCAGCGCGTCGTCGCGCTGTCCCGATCATGCTCAATTATTTGCGCCTGTCACCTGTGCGAAGGCTGCCTGGTTGATGGTCACACCGATATCGGACTCGATCTTCGTGACATATTGCGCGACCTGCTCGTCGCTCAGCGACCGCCGCAGCGCCTCGGTGAGCTGCTTGGCCGCGTCCGACGCGAAGTCGACCGGCGGCACCGTCACGTTGGTGACGCGGAAGACCACCCACTGGCTGCCGCCGGCGACGGAGGTCTGTCCATCGCCGTCCTTGGCGGTCCGGAATGCCGCCGCAATCACGCCGGCCGGCACGGCAGGCAGCGAGGCCTCGCGGTTGAAATTCGCCGCGGTTTCGACCTTGACGCCGGCAGCGGCGGCTTCGTCGGCGAGCTTGGCGCCGCTGTCGAGCTTCTGGACGATCTCGGTCGCCTTGGCACGCAGCTTGGTGGAGATCTGGTCTTCGCGCCACTTGGCCTCGACCTGATCGCGAACCTCGTCGAGGCTGCGCTCGCGCGACGGCGTGATGCCGAGCACGTCGTACCAGACATAGCCGCCGTTGAACTGGATCGGGTCGTTGTCGACGCCAACGTCGCTGTTGAAGGCCTGCGACACCACGTCGAGGCCGCGCGGGATGTTGGTCGCGACCTGGCCGTTCGGCAGCCGTCCGGAGCGATCGACCGCGTCGATGGTGATCGGCGTCAGCTTCAGTTTCTGTGCGGCTTCGACGACGCTGGCGCCGCCGCCGCGCTCGTCTTCCATCTTGTCGCGCAGGTCGGCGACCTTGGTGCGGGCGCGCTCGGAGGCGATCTCGTTCTTCACCTGCTGGGCGAGGCTCTCATAGCTCGGGGTCGCGCCGGGCTCGACCTTGCCGACCTTGACCAGCGCGACACCGAAGCGGCCCTGCACCGGCTGGCTGACTTCGCCTGCGGGCAGGGAGAAGGCGGCATCGGCGACGGCAGGGTCGAGGATCGCCGACTTCGCGACCAGGCCGAGATTGACGTCGGCCAGATTGAGGTTGCGCTCCTTGGCGATGTCGTCGAACGACGCGCCCGACGCGATCCGCCCGCGCGCGGCCTGCGCCTCGCCGGCGTCCGGAAACACGATCTGCGAGACCTCGCGCTTCTCCGGCGTGCTGAGCCGGTCCTTGCGCTCCTCGAAGATCTTCCTGGCGTCCTCGTCCGACACCGTTTCCCACTTGCCGATTTCCTCCGGCGTGATGGCGACGAAGGAGATCTTGCGGTATTCGGGCGCGCGGAACTGGGCCTTGTGGTCCTCGAAATAGGCGGCGAGCGCCTCGGGCGAGGGCGGATCGATGGTTCCGGCCTGCGCGGCGCCGAGCGTGATGTAGTCGATCGAACGCTGCTCGTTCTGGAACCGGGTCAGCGCCTCGACCAGAGATTTCGGCGGCTCGATCCCGGACGAGATAGTGCCGGCGATCTGGCGCCTGAGGCCAACGCGGCGCTGCTCGGCGATGTAGCGACCTTCGGTATAGCCATAGTTGCGGATCACGGCCTGGAAACGCTGCGGGTCGAACTGGTTGTTGAGGCCCTTGAAGTTCGGATCGTTGTAGATCGCGCGCAGCACCTCGGCGTCGGACAAATTGAGGCCCATGCGGCGTGCTTCCTCGTCCATCGCGGCTTCCGCAAGCGTCTGCTGCAGCACCTGGCGGTCAATGCCGAAGGCGCGCGCCTGGTCCGGCGTCAGCGGGCGGCCGAACTGGCGGCCTAGCTGCTGCAGGCGGTCGGTATAGATCTGGCGGAACTGCTCGGCCGAAATCTCGGTCCCGCCCACCTTGGCGAAGGTCGACTGGCCAAACCCCTTGAAAATGTCGGCAATGCCCCAAATTCCGAAACTGACGATCAAAACGCCCATCACCACGGCCATAATCGTCTTGCCGAGCCAGTTTGATGAGGCTTTCCGCATTCCTCGAAGCATGGGTCCAACTTGTTTTACAGGAGGGGAACCGGGTCGTGCCCAATGGGGAGCCGAAAGTCGAGGCTTTTGTCCCGCAGCAGGGCGTCACCGGGTTGAAAACCCATCATAAAGTGGCCGAAGCGCCCCCGCAACCTTGGCCGCGCGGGCGGAAGCGTCGCACGGTGTGCGCGAAGCCGCGCTCTGGAAGTCGCCGCCCGGCTCTGGTAGCGCAGGGACACGCTCGAACGATGGGAAATCCGACATGACCGACGCCATCCGGCCGCTGATCGCCGGCAACTGGAAAATGAACGGCCTGAAATCCTCTTTTGCCGAGTTCGACGCGATGCTGGCGGGCGCCGGAGATGTCGCCGGGAAGGCTGATCTCCTGGTCTGTCCGCCCGCGACATTGGTCGGGGCGTTCGCTGACAAGGCGCGCGGCTCGAAGGTCGCGGTCGGCGCCCAGGATTGCCATCCCAAGGCATCGGGCGCCCACACCGGCGATCTCTCGGCGGAGATGTTCAAAGACCTCGGCGCGGTCGCGATCATCGTCGGCCATTCCGAGCGGCGCGCCGACCACGGCGAGACCGACGCCTTGATTCGGCAGAAGGCGGAGGCCGCCTGGCGCGCCGGGCTGACCGCGATCGTCTGCATCGGCGAGACACGCGAGCAGCGCGACGCCGGCAAGACGCTCGATGTCTGCGGCACCCAGCTTGCGGGCTCGCTGCCCGACGGCTCGACCGCGGCCAACCTGGTGGTGGCCTATGAGCCGGTCTGGGCGATCGGCACCGGCCTGACCCCGACGGCCAAGGATGTCGAGGAAGTTCACAGGTTTATCCGAGGTCAGCTCACCGATCGCTTCAAGGGCGAGGGAAACAGGATCAGGATCCTCTACGGCGGCTCGGTCAAGCCGTCGAATGCGGTCGAGCTGATGGCCGTCGCCAATGTCAACGGCGCCCTGGTCGGCGGCGCCAGCCTCAAGGCGTCGGACTTTTTGGCGATCGCTGCGGGGTGTTAGGGCTGCCCCTTCGCACCGAGCTCTCACACCGTCATCATGAAGGAGGCCGCAACGCGGCCGTCTCGAAGGATCGACGGCCCAGCTGGTGGCCGTCGACCCTTCGAGACGCGCGGAGCCTGTCATCGGGCCGCGCTTTGCGCGGACCCGTTGGCGCTCCTCAGGGTGACGGGATGGGCAGTGTTGCGCAGACAGTTGCCATCGGCATCTCTGCTTGGCTACGGATTCAGGCCGCCGCCGCGCCGATCCGCTTCCAGTAGATCATCGTGCCGGTGAGGCCGCCATTCGGCTTCAGCGCGTAGTCCGGGATGAGGCCGGTGAGCTGAAATCCCAGTCTTTCATAGAGTGGCGCAGCGCCATCCTCTGCGGCGGTGTCGAGCACCAGCAGCGTGCGGCCGTGCGCGATCGCAAGCTGCTCGGCCGTGCGCATCAATTCCGTCGCGACGCCGCGATGGCGATGGGCGACGCGTGTCATCATCTTTGCAATTTCCGCCCGATGCGGCTGGTTGGGCGGCAGCTTGAGCAGAAGCGTCACGGTGCCGATCAGATCATTGTCGGTGAATGCGCCGAGCACGATGCGCTCGCCGCGCGCGGCGGCGCCGAGCGAGTCCTGCCAGAATGCATCGGCGTCGTCCGGCGACAGCGGATGCATGAAGCTCACCGAGCCGCCGCTGGCGACGGTCTCGATCAACAATTCGCTGAGCGCGCTGCGAATCCCGGGCTCATCGGCGAGTGGCTTGATCGAAAACTGCGGCATGCATCAGCTCCGGGCCAGGGCGACCACATAGGTGCAGGAGGCGTTGGTCTCGTTGGCGAAGGTCGTCTCTGCCGGCGGGCCGAATCCGAGGCAATCACCGGCGCCGAGCAAATGGCGTGCGCCGCCTTCGGTGATGACGAGGCTGCCGCTGAGCACCCAGACCAGTTGGCGGATATGCGCGTAGGAGGAGGCGGGCAGGGTCACGGTCTGCTTCGGCGGCAGCTCGACCCGCACCAGTTCGACCGGATGGTCGGGACGGCTGAACACCTGGCGGCGTAGATAGCCGGTTTCCGGATCGCGCCAGACCGGTTGCGCGGCGGCGCGCGACAGCCGTTCGCCCTGGCCTTCGGCGCGCAACATCAGGCCGGCCAGGGTGAGATCGAAAGCCGAGGCGAGGCGCACCAGCACGACCGCGGTCGGGCTGACCTCGGCGCGCTCGATCTTGCTGATCGTGGCCTTCGAGACGCCAGCGCGTTCGGCGAGGTCGGCCAGCGACCAGCCCCGGCCATCGCGCTCGAGCCTGATCCGCTGCGCCAGGCGCTGGCTCAGATCTTCTACTAAAGTATCCATTTGTCTACTATAGTAGAAATTGCCGGTTCCCGGCAAGGCCCGGCCGGGCCGCCATCGGCGCCGCTTGTGATCGTCGACAGTGCGACTATCTCGGGGGTGACAATGCCCGGTGCAATCGTGTAACAGGGCGCGACTTCACGAAAACCGTAGAGCCGATAGCGCCGTTTGTCTGGCCGCTTGGCGGCTTGTGACGAAGGCTTGCGATGCAGACTGTCGTTATCATTGTCCACCTCATGATTGTCGCCGTCATGATCGGCGCCGTGCTGTTGCAGAAATCCGAAGGCGGTGGCCTTGGCATGGGTGGCGGCGCCGGCTTCATGTCGAGCCGCGGCACCGCCAATTTGCTGACGCGGACTACGGCGATCCTCGCGGTGGGCTTCTTCATCACCAGCCTGTTCCTGTCCTGGTACGCAGGCTACGACCGCAAGCCGAGCTCGATCGTCAGCACCGGCGCGCCGGCGCAGACGCAGCCGGCCGGCGGCACGCCGATGAACGCGCCGACCTCGGGCGGCATCCTCGATTCGCTGAAGAAGGCCGACGAGCAGCAGGGGCAGCAGGCCCCGAGCGGCCCGCAGGCGCCACGGTCGCAATAAAGCGGGGTGGCCATGCAGGATGCCCCGCTGGCATCCTGCATCAGAAACCCCCATCAATGCTCTGAAATCGCTTCCAGTTTGATGCAACCCACAGCCCGGCGAATTGTTTGCCGGGAACAGCCGATTCGTTTTGCGAATCGCCGGAGTCGGATTAAAGGTAAAGTCCCATGGCGCGGTACATATTCATCACCGGCGGCGTGGTCTCCTCGCTCGGCAAGGGTCTGGCTTCAGCGGCGCTCGGCGCTCTGCTGCAGGCCAGGGGCTACAAAGTCCGCCTTCGCAAGCTCGATCCCTATCTCAACCTCGATCCCGGAACGATGTCGCCGTATCAGCACGGCGAAGTGTTCGTGACCGACGACGGCGCCGAGACCGATCTCGATCTCGGCCATTACGAGCGCTTCACCGGTCGTCCGGCCACCAAGGCCGACAACATCACGACCGGGCGAATCTACCAGGACATCATCACCAAGGAGCGCCGCGGCGATTATCTCGGCGCCACCATCCAGGTGGTTCCGCACGTCACCAATGCGATCAAGGAATTCGTGCTGTCGGGTAACGACGAGTTCGATTTCGTGCTGGTCGAGATCGGCGGTACCGTCGGCGACATCGAGGGCCTGCCGTTCTTCGAGGCGATCCGCCAGCTCAAGAACGAGCTGCCGCGCGATCACGCGGTCTACATTCACCTGACGCTTCTGCCGTACATTCCAAGTGCCGGCGAACTCAAGACAAAGCCGACGCAGCACTCGGTGAAGGAGCTGCGCTCGATCGGCATCCAGCCGGACATCCTGCTGTGCCGCACCGATCGCGAAATTCCCAAGGAGGAGCGGCGCAAGCTCGGCCTGTTCTGCAACGTGCGCGAGAGCGCCGTGATCGAGGCGCGCGACGTCGACAACATTTACGCCGTGCCGGAGGCCTATCACGCCGCCGGCCTCGACGATGAGGTGCTGGCCGCGTTCGGCATCACCGCGAAGATTCCGCCGGCGCTGCAGAGCTGGCACGTCATCAACGAGCGCGTCCGCAATCCGGAAGGTGCGGTGACGATCGCCATCGTCGGCAAATACACCGGCATGAAGGACGCCTACAAATCGCTGATCGAGGCGCTGTCGCACGGTGGCATCGCCAACAAGGTGAAGGTCAATCTCGATTGGATCGAGAGCGAGGTGTTCGAGAACGAGGACCCGGCGCCGTTCCTCGAGCACGTCAACGGCATCCTGGTGCCCGGCGGCTTCGGCCAGCGCGGCGCCGAGGGCAAGATCCGCGCGGCGCAGTTCGCGCGCGAGCGTGACGTGCCGTATTTCGGCATCTGCTTCGGCATGCAGATGGCGGTGATCGAGGCGGCGCGCAATCTGGTCGGCATCGAGGACGCCAACTCGACCGAGTTCGGCCCGACCAAGGAGCCGCTGGTCGGCCTGATGACGGAATGGCTGCGCGGCAACGAGCTCGAGAAGCGCTCGCAGAGCGGCGATCTCGGCGGCACGATGCGGCTCGGGGCCTATCCCGCGGCGCTCAACCGCGGCAGCCGCGTCTCGCAGGTCTATGGCGGCGCGACCGAGATCTCCGAGCGGCACCGCCATCGCTACGAGGTCAACACCGCCTACAAGGACCGCCTCGAGCAGCACGGCCTGCGCTTCTCCGGCATGTCGCCCGATGGCGTGCTGCCGGAGATCGTGGAGTACGAGGACCATCCCTGGTTCATCGGCGTCCAGTTCCATCCCGAGCTGAAATCGCGGCCCTTTGAACCGCATCCCCTCTTCGCGTCGTTCATCGAGGCGGCAGCCAAGCAGAGCCGGCTGGTTTAACTGAGCGGCCGTCAGCTGCGCCGCTACACGGCGCAGTCCTCGCTGGTCCGGCGTTCCTTCTTGATCGGTGAAACGTTTGCACCAGCCGCCGGCGTGCCGTCGCGCGTCATCAGCTTGTATTGCGGGCGTCGCGTCAGCCGGTAGACCGCGGCCGGCGGCACGTTGAGGATGGCGCGATCGACCAGCGTGGCGCGCAGGCCGAGCCGGTCGAGGATCGGCCGCGGCACCGGACAGCGCATGCCGTAGGTGAATTGATAGAACGCGCCGCCGGGACGTAGATAGCTGAACGCGCCGCCGACGATCGAGATGACCTTGCGCGGCGACATGTTGAGCAGCGGCAGTCCGCTGACGACGGCGCCGACCGGCGCGCCATCGTAGAGCCGCTCCGAGGCGAGGCGCGCCGCGTCCATCCACAGCACGCGCGCGCCGGGAAAGCGCAGCTGCAACAGCCGCATGAAATCCGAGCCGTATTCGATCAGCGTAAGATCCTGCTGGCGCACGCCGCGCTTCAACAGCTGATAGGTGAACGCGCCCGTGCCCGGACCGAGCTCGAGCACCGGGCCGGTGTCGGCGCTGATGTCGCGCGTGATCAGTTCGGCGAGCGCGGCGCCCGACGGCGCGATGGCGCCGACGCGGCCGGGGGCCGCCATCCACGCCGTGAAGAAAGACAGCAGATCATGTGACATTGGGATTCCCAGCAAAGTGTCGCGGCGCTTCGACTCAGATGCGAAGCGTGACGCCTTGTTTGCGGGAGCTGCATTGCGAGAACATTGCGCGAGAGCGCCGTTCCGATTGAATCGGAACGGGGCTCTCGACTCTAGTTTTGACGCGTTTCCTTCACGCGAACCGGTGCCCATCCCGCATCGAGTGCGGGACAGGCTTCGCTCGAAAACGCTTTGGCATCACGACGCGAACGGCGCCGGCGGTAACGTGAGGCGGAAGCACGCGCCGCCCTTCGGACCGTCGAGCACGGAGACGTGACCGCCGTGCAGCCTTGCGATCTCGCGCACCATGTTGAGGCCGAGTCCGGCGCCGCGGTCGAGCGGCGCGAGCCGATAGAACGGATCGAAGATCCGGGTGCGCTGGTCCTGGGGAATGCCGTCGCCTTCATCCGATACGTCGATGGTCGCGGCACTGCCGACATGGATGGTGATGGTGCCGCGGCGGCCGCCATGCTGGATGGCGTTCTGCACCAGATTGGTGAGCGCGCGCTCCAGCGCGGCGCGATCGCCCAAGATCTCGACGCGATCGGTTGCGGTATCGAGCGACAGCTCGTAGCCGGCCGCGATCGCGAGCGGCGCGAGGTCGGCCGCGACATTGCGGGCGACCGCGACGAGATCAACGCGGACGAACGGATTGCGGCACTGGTCGAAGCGCTGGATGTCGAGCAGTTGCTCGGCCAATGTCGCAAGCCGCGCCGAATCCTCGAGCAGGCGGGTTTTCTCCGGACCTGGCGGCAGCGACTCCAGCCGCGTGTTGAGGATCGCGATCGGCGTGCGCAATTCATGCGCCGCGTCGGCGACGAATCGCTGGTGCCGGGAATAGCCATCGTCGAGCCGTTTCAGCGCATCGTTGATGGCGGTCACCAGCGGCGCTACCTCGAGCGGCAGATGGTCCGCCGACAGTCGGCTGCCGCGCTGGCGGAAATCGATCCGGCGCGCTTCGTCGGCGGTGGTATCGAGACCGGCGAAGGCGCGCTTCACCACCATCGGCGTCGCGATGAAGGTGGCGCATGCCATCAGGAAAAGGCCGGGCAGGGCAATGGCGAGGAATGCCAGCGTCGTGGCGAGCGCGGTCTTGACGCTCGACATTGGCCCTTGCGTCGCTGTGAGCACCTGCACGGGGCCGGCGTCGGAATTGACGCGCTTCAGCCGCGCCGGCGGCTTGCGCGGATCATCCTCGAACATCTGCCAGCCGAGCCGCGCCTGGCTGATCTGGTCGAGTGCGTCACCGATCCTGGCAAATTCCGGCGGCACCGCGCCTTCCGTCAGCGAACGGCCATGCCGGTCGCGCACCAGGAACCAGAGGTCGGGCGTGTCGTCACGAAGCTTTTGCAGTTCGGCCGTCGGGCGCAAAATCAACTCGCCCTTGCCGTCGCGTGCGACCGCGCCCTGCACGATGGAAATCACATGATCCTCATCGCGTGGAACGATCAGGAAGCCGGTGGCACACAACGCGCTGATCAGGCAAACGATCAGCATGGCAAGCAGCAGCGCCTGGAGCGTCACCAGCCGCCAGCTCAGTTGCGAGCGCAGGCAATAGTGCTCGGCCTGTTCGCTCATGACGTTTGCTTCAAGAGATAGCCGACGCCGCGGATGCTGTGGATCTCGACGCCGGCGTTGGCGTCGGCAAGCTTGCGCCTGAGACGCGAGACGTGCGCATCGAGCGCGTTGGACTGGATCTCGTCCTCGAAATTGTAGACGGCCTCCTCCAGCGTCGCGCGCAGCACGGTGCGGCCCATGCGGCGCAGCAGCGTCTCCAGCACCAGCAGCTCGCGCCGCGGCAGCTCAAGTGGGCAGCCGTCGACACTGGCCTCGCGATGGCCGCAATCGAACGCCACGCGGCCGGCCCTGATGATCTCGAGCTGCAGGCCGGCGGGGCGGCGCAGCACGGCGCGCAGCCGCGCCATCAGCTCCTCGACCGCGAACGGCTTGGCCAGATAGTCGTCGGCGCCGCTGTCGAGGCCCGTGATGCGGTCGGTGAGATCGCCGCGCGCGGTCAGCACGATGATCGGCACGCCGTCGGCCTTGGCGCGCAGCTTCGGGATCAGCGTGAGGCCGTCGCCGTCCGGAAGCTGGCGGTCGAGCAGGACCGCGCCATGCACGTCGGCACAGATCGCTTCCTCGGCCTCGGCAAGGTTCGGGACGTGGTCGACCACCATGTCGTAGCCCTTCAGCGCCTGCGACAGCGCCGCCGCCATTTCGGCCTCGTCCTCAACCAGCAGTATCCGCATGTCCTTGTGGTCCAACTCCTGAAGGCAGGTTTTAGGGCAAGTAACATTGCAACAACATTGCGGAAATGGCCGCCCGTCGCGAGCAGGGGTGCCATGTTGTCACCCCCTCAAGACAGTCCGGAAGGCGCTGGCTATAACCGCCCGCACACCAATCTGGGAGGACTGCCAATGATCTACGAGACCCGCGTCTATCGCTGCCTGCCGGGACGGCTGCCGGCGCTGCTCAAGCGCTTCGAGACCATCACGCTGAAGCTCTGGGACAAGCATGGCATCAGGCAGGCCGGCTTCTTCACGACGCTGGTCGGGGAATCCAACCAGGAGCTGACCTATCTGCTGGCCTGGGAATCGCTCGCCGAGCGCGAGAAGAAGTGGACCGCGTTCCAGACCGATCCGGAGTGGATCACCGCGCGCGCCAAGACCGAGGAGGACGGCCAGATCGTCCTCAACATCGTCAACCAGCTTCTGGTGCCGACGGCGTTTTCGTCGGTCAAGTGACGCCCGCTGCGGCCATGTTCCCGTCATTGCAAGCGAAGCAATCCATTGGCACCACATATGCGGAGCGATCGATTGCTGCGTCGCTTCAGCGCAAAATTGCTTCGCAATTTTGTCGCGAGCTCCTCGCAATGACGGGGAGGCATCTTTTCTCGGTCCCTTGGGGAGGGAAAGTTGCAGCGACGCTATTGCGGGCAGCCCGAGGTCTGATCGCCCTGGGTCACCATCGGCTTGCCGTTGATGAAGACGCCGTGGCTGCCGGAGGTCGTCTTGCCGCCGCAATGCGTGCGATCGCCCATGACCACCGCCGGCTTGCCGTTGATCAGGACGTTGGGCACGCCCTCGACGAGCGGGCCGCCATTGCTGGTGGTATCGCCGCTGCGCGCCGCCGGCTTGCCATTGACGGTGACGCCGGTGGCTCCGCTGGTGACGACCCCGGGCTGGGTGCTGGTCTGGCCATAGGCGAGGCCCGACATCGCCGACATGGCGGCGACGGCTCCGATCATCAGCGGGATGCGCATGGCTTCCTCATGGGAATCTGTTCCGCGCCAGTTTATAGGCGCTGTTTGGGCGGGATTGTGTTAGCACGGCGCACCCACGGCGTCAGCGCAACCCCCTCATCGTGCGGGATGGCTTGATCCGTCCCGCGCGGGACTGCATGGTCGCCGGCAAAAGGATGCAGCATTTTGACCAATCAGGTTTCCGCGCAAGCCGCCGCGCCGATCGTTGCCGTCGGATCGGCCAAATTCGGCAATGCCTTGCCGATTTCGATCATCGCCGGTCCGTGCCAGCTCGAGAGCCGCGCGCATGCGCTTGAGGTGGCGTCCGCGCTGAAGGAGATCGCGGTCCGGCTCAAGGTCGGTCTGGTGTACAAGACCTCGTTCGACAAGGCGAACCGCACCAGCGCGACCGCGGCGCGCGGCATCGGATTGGCGCAGGCGCTGCCGATCTTCGCCGAGATCCGGTCTTCGCTCGGGCTGCCGGTGCTGACCGACGTGCATGAGGCGACCCAGTGCGCCGACGTGGCGCAGGCGGTCGACGTGCTGCAGATCCCGGCCTTCCTGTGCCGGCAGACCGATCTGTTGCTGGCTGCGGCCGCGACCGGCAAGGTCGTCAATGTCAAGAAGGGCCAGTTCCTGGCGCCGTGGGACATGGCCAATGTGGTCAGCAAGATCACCGGCGCCGGCAACGCCAATGTGCTGGTCACCGAGCGCGGTGCATCGTTCGGCTACAACACGCTGGTCTCGGACATGCGCGCGCTGCCGATCTTGTCGCGCACCACCGGCGCGCCTGTGATCTTCGACGCCACCCATTCGGTGCAGCAGCCGGGCGGCAAGGGCACCTCGTCGGGCGGCGAGCGTGAATTCGTGCCGGTGCTGGCGCGGGCCGCGGTCGCGGTCGGCGTCGCCGGCGTGTTCATCGAGACTCATCCCGATCCGGATCATGCGCCGTCGGACGGCCCCAACATGGTGCCGCTCCGCGACTTCGAGGCCCTCGTCAAGCGGCTGATGCAGTTCGACGCGCTGGCGAAGACGGCGGCCTGACCGGCGGACAACGACATGACCGCAACCAGCGGCATGCCGCCGGCCCTCAACGTGATCACGCTGGCGACCTTCGCGGCGAGCCTGTCGGTGCGTGCGCTTGATCCGGTGCTGCCGCATGTCGCTGATGACTTCGGCGTCAGCATAGCGACCGCCGCGAGCTTCGCCGCGGTGTTCGCCTTCACCTTTGCCGCGGTGCAGCCGGCGATCGGCGCCGCTGCCGATTTGTTCGGCAAGGCGCGGCTGATGACGATCTGCCTCGGACTGCTCGGCGTTGCCAACATCCTCGGCGCGCTCTCGACCTCGTTTCCGATGCTGTTCGTGACCCGCATCCTCTCTGGCATCGGCTCGGGCGGCGTGTTTCCGGTGGCGCTGTCGCTGACCAGCGATCTGGTTGGCCCGGACAAGCGGCAGCTCGCGATCGGGCGAACCCTGGCGGGCTCGATGACCGGCAATCTGCTCGGTGCGACGGCATCCGGCCTGATCGGCGACTTCCTCGGCTGGCGCGGCGTGCTCGCGGTGCTCGGCGGCCTCGTGATTATCGTCGCGCTGGCGGTTGCAGCCGGCTTCCGCGGCGCTGCGCTGAACCGTCCGCCGCGCACCAGCCTGAAGGCGCTGCGCCACGGCTATCGTACCATCTTCACCAATCCGAACGCCCGCATCTGCTATTCGGCAGTCTTCATCGAAGGCTGCTGCGTGCTCGGGCTGTTTCCCTTCATCGCCTCGTTCCTGTTCGAGCTCGGCGAGACCTCGCTGTCGATCGCCGGCATCGTGATCGCGGGATTTGCGATCGGCGGATTGCTCTACACGCTGACGGTATCGCGCCTGCTGCCGTGGATCGGGGTGAGGGGGATGATGATCGTTGGCGCGACACTGGTTGCGATTCAACTGGTCGGGGTCGCCTTCGGGCCGCACTGGAAGCTGCAGATGGCGGGCCTCCTGGTGATGGGCCTCGGCTTCTACATGATCCACGGCTGCCTGCAGGTGTTCGCCAGCGAGCTGTCGGTCGAGGCGCGCGCCACCGCGCTGTCGCTGCACTCGTTCTTCTTTTTCATGGGCCAGACCGTCGGCCCGATCGCCTATGGCTTCGGCCTGCAACACGTCGGCAAGACCGCGACGTTGGTGTCAGCCGCCGCCGTGATGGTCGTGCTCGGCTTTATCTGCGCGCGGTTTCTGCGTCAGACCAGGCCCGCCGATGCGCAGACAACCTAGGCGTCCACGGGCTCACCGGCGGTGGCAGACACAACATGCAGGGAAGCGGGGTGCAGCGTCAGGATGACGCATTCGCGGCAGCGTTCGGACGACCGCGCATGGCATGAGGATTGCTTATTTCTCGCCATTTGAGGTGAGAGCGTGGACGTCCAGACTGGCTGGCCTATTCGAGGGAATGCGGACGTCAGGACAACGGGATATGGCACCGAGCCTCCACTTCAGCGTTTTCTGGCCTCCTGCCACCAAGAATTCAAATCGGACAATTCCGGCGCGCTCGCCGACTACATTCCGGAGCTGAAACGGGCCAACCCGGCGCATTTCGGCATCAGCCTCGTCACCATCGATGGCCATGTCTACGAAGTCGGCGACAGCGCCGCTCCTTTCACCATCCAGTCCGTTTCGAAGGCGTTCGTGTTTGCGCTGGCCCTCGATCTCGTCGGCGAAGCGCGCGTCGCGTCGGCGATCGGCGTCGAGCCGAGCGGTGAGGCATTCAACTCGATCCGGCTGACCAACGACAACAAGCCGTTCAATCCGATGGTCGACGCCGGCGCGATTGCCTGCTCCGGGCTGATCCACGAGGTCGATGGCCGCGCCGCATTCGAGCGCATCCGGGACAAGCTCGGCCAGTTTGCCGGCCGCGAACTCGACGTCGACGACGCGGTCCATGCGTCGGAGACGGCGACCGGCAACCGCAATCGCGCGATCGCCTGGCTGCTGCGCAACTACCTCGTGCTACAGGACGGCGTCGATGCCGTGCTCGATATCTATTTCCGGCAATGCGCAATTCTCGTCACCGCGCGCGACCTCGCGGTGATGGCCGCAACGCTCGCCAATCGCGGCGTCAATCCGGTCACCGGCGTCCAGGTGGTGACGCCGCATGTCGTCGCGCGCACGCTGTCGGTGATGACGAGCTCGGGCATGTACGACTATGCCGGCGAGTGGATCTATCGCGTCGGAATGCCCGCCAAGAGTGGGGTCGGCGGCGGCATCGTCGCAGCGCTCCCGTCGCAATTGGGGCTCGGCACCTTTTCGCCGCTGCTCGATGGGCACTTCAACAGCGTGCGAGGCCTGAAGGTTTGTGAGGCGCTGTCGGCGCGATTTGATCTGCATATGCTCAACCGCAGCGGCGACGTCCGCACCTGCATCATCGCCGACTACGACATCTTCGGCATCACCTCCCGCCGCAGCCGCCAGCCGCACGAACAGCAGATCCTCGATGACCGCCACAGCGACACCCGCGTCATCGAGCTGGTGGGGGCGCTCAACTTCGCGTCGATCGACTACGTCACTCGCCGGCTGTCCAGCGAGCCGCCCGGCGCGCCGCTGCTGATCCTAGATTTCCACCGCGTGCCCGACATCACGGCAGCCGGCGCCCAGCTGCTGGCTGAGAAAATCGCCACGCTCGGAAATTCCGGTGTCACGACGATCATCTCCGGTGTCGAGACGACGTCGTCGGTCTGGGCCACGATCCGCGCGCAGATCGAAGAGCCGAAGCGGTTGCGGCATTTTCCGCTGCTCGACGACGCCGTTGAATGGGCCGAGGATCAACTGATCTACCGCTATGGCGGCTTCACCGAGACCAAGGAGACCGCCCATCTCGGCGAGCAGGCGCTGTTGGCCGATCTCGCGCCCGAGGAGATCGCTGCGCTCGCCGAACTCTCGACGCCGCGCCGCTACGACGCCGGCCAGCGCATCGTCGTGGCCGGCGAGCCGGCCAATTCGTTGTTCTTCCTGCAAAGCGGGATGGTGAGCGTGAAGCTGCCGAGCGGCGTGCGGCTTGCCTCGCTCGGGCCGGGGATGGAGTTCGGCGAGATGGCGATCATCGAGAGCCACCGCAGCGCCGACGTCTGGGCGGACACGCCGGTCAAATGTCTCGAGCTACCGATCGACAGCTTTGCCGACTATCGTCAACTCCACCCGCAGATTTCGATGAAGATCATGCGCAATCTTTCCGCACTGCTGGCGCGCCGCCTCATCCTCGCCAATGCCAAGGTCGATCTGCTGAGCGCCTATTGAGACGCCGGATCAGCCCCGGCCTCGATAGGGCGCGACGCCCTGATCGGGAACCCAGATGCCCTTCGGCAGCCGGCCGGTCTGGAAGAACACGTCGATCGGAATGCCGCCCCGCGGATACCAGTAACCGCCGATCCGCAGCCATTTCGGCTTGATTTCCCCGACGATGCGCTTCCCGATCATGACGGTGCAATCCTCGTGGAAGGCGCCGTGATTGCGGAAGCTCGCCGCATAGAGTTTCAGCGACTTAGATTCCAGGAGCCACCGGCCCGGCACATAGTCGAGCACCAGATGGGCGAAGTCCGGCTGGCCGGTGATCGGGCAGACCGAGGTGAATTCCGGGATAGCGAAGCGCACCAGATAATCCGTGCCGGCCTGCGGATTGGGGACGCGGTCGAGCACCGCCTTGTCCGGGCTATCCGGCCAAGCGACGGCACGGCCGAGTTGCAGGGTTTTCTTCGCCATGGGCCTCATCCTTGTGGGAGCGGCCGAAATGAACGGAAGCGGGCGGTTCGTCAACCGTCCGCGTGCGGGGGCAGGGTGCTACGCGGGCGCCGCCGTCTGGATCAGGACCAAGCGGTCTTGGCCGGATTCACAGCCCCAGACCTCGCCGGGCCGGCCATCGAGTTGCCGGACATTCGCGCCGGCGCGGTCGCTCGGAAAGGCGTTGAAGGTCGCGCCCACCGGATCGAAGCGCATGATCGCGTTGGCCGAGAAATCGGTGAGCCAGACCTTGTCCTTGTCGTCGACATAGACGGCATAGGTCCGTGGATTGCTGCCGGGCAGCTTCCAGGCCCTCCACGTCCCGTCGGCGGGATCGTGCACCGACACGTTGCCGCTGTTCCATTCGCTGACCCAGATCCGCCCCCGCGAATCCGACCACACCCGTCGCGCGCCCTGTTTCGGCGTCGGCGGTTGGACCACGCTGGCGTTGCCGGTCGCAGGGTCAATCCGTGCGATATAGCTGCCGGCAAGCGAGGCGTACCAGATGTCGCCGTTTGGGGTCACGGTGATGCCGTAGGGGCCGACGCCGCGCGGTGCCTCGAACACCTTCATCTCACCGGATTTCGGATCGAGCCGGCCGTAGAAGCCGGACTGGCCGGTGAACCAGTAGACGCCGCGCTTGTCGAACACGCCGGTATTGAGATTGGCGTCAGCGGCTTTCTCAGGCAGGCGGAACAGCGTCACCTTGTGGTCGCCGGGGTCGACGCGGGCGATCGCATTCTGCCCGCCCTCGGTTACCCATGGCGCGCCGTCGGGGCCGATCGTGACGCCGTGCGGGGCCGCACCCTTGCCGAGGCTGACCAGCTTGAACGCACTGTCGCGCGGATTGAGCCGGCCCAGCGCACCGCTGCGCTGGCCCGTGAACCAGACGGTGCCATCGGGCGCCGGCGTGACATCGTGCAGGCCGGTCCCGGCGTCGACGTTGAAATATTTCACCCGGAACGGCGTCTGGGCATCCTGCGCCTGCGCTCTCTTGGTCAAAATCGCGGCAGTGGTGGAGGCGAGAAACTGGCGACGGTTCATTGCGTTATCCCGGCTTCGTGAAACAATGGGCCAGCACGCGAAGGTAATCCCCGACAGCATAAACCCACCACATTGCACCGTCAGACGGGCCGGGCGGGCGGGCCGTTCACATTTGCTTGCGCGCCGTGTATGACGCGGCGCATCAGCCAACCCCATATCGAGAAAGAGCACGTCATGACTGACATCGTCGACATCATCAGCCGCGAAATCCTTGATAGCCGCGGCAACCCCACGGTCGAGGTCGATGTGGTGCTGGAGGATGGGTCAATCGGTCGCGCGGCGGTGCCGTCGGGCGCCTCCACCGGCGCGCATGAGGCGGTGGAACTGCGCGACGGCAACAAGGCGCGCTATCTCGGCAAGGGCGTCGAGAAGGCGGTCGCCGCCATCAACGGTGAGATCTTCGAGGCGCTCAGCGACCAGGCGGTCGAGGAGCAGGTCGCGATCGACCAGATCATGATCGAGCTCGACGGGACGCCGAACAAGAGCCGGCTCGGGGCCAACGCCATCCTCGGCGTCTCGCTGGCCTGCGCCAAGGCCGCCGCCGAATCCTTCGACATGCCGCTGTATCGTTATGTCGGCGGCACCTCGGCGCGGACGCTCCCGGTGCCGATGATGAACATCATCAATGGCGGCGTGCATGCCGACAACCCGATCGACTTCCAGGAATTCATGATCCTGCCGGTCGGCGCCACGTCGTTCGCCGAGGCGCTACGTTGCGGTTCGGAAATTTTCCACACGCTGCGCGGCGAACTGAAGAAGGCCGGCCACAACACCAATGTCGGCGACGAGGGCGGCTTCGCGCCGAACCTGCCGTCGGCCGACGCCGCGCTCGAGTTCGTGATGAATGCGATCGGCAAGGCCGGCTACAAGGCGGGCGACGACGTCGTGCTCGGCCTCGACTGCGCCTCGACCGAATTCTTCAAGGAAGGCTCCTACGTCTATGGCGGCGAGAACAAGACCCGCTCGCGCTCCGAGCAGGTGAAGTATCTCGCCGATCTCGTCAGCCGCTATCCGATCGTCACCATCGAGGACGGTATGTCGGAGGACGACATGGACGGCTGGAAGGAACTGACGGATGCGATCGGCAAGAAGTGCCAGCTGGTCGGCGACGATCTGTTCGTCACCAACGTCACCCGGCTTGCCGACGGCATCAAGAACGGCCGCGCCAATTCGATCCTGGTCAAGGTCAACCAGATCGGCACGCTGACCGAGACGCTTGCGGCGATCGAGATGGCCTACAAGGCCGGCTACACCGCCGTGATGTCGCACCGCTCCGGCGAGACCGAGGACTCCACGATCGCCGATCTCGCGGTCGCCACCAATTGCGGGCAGATCAAGACCGGCTCGCTGGCGCGCTCCGACCGCACCGCCAAATACAATCAGCTGCTCCGCATCGAGCAGCAGCTCGGCACCCAGGCGAAATACGCGGGCAGGGCGGCCTTGAAGGCCTTGGCGTAGCGCCCCAGCTTGAACGTGATCCAACAAAACTCAAAAGGGAGGTCGGGATGAGCGACGGCAAGAGCGGTCTGCAGCTGCGTTCGCTGCTCAAGAAGAATGGCGAGCTCGAGATATCGCTGGTCAATGTCCCGACCCCCGAGCCCGGCCCCGACGAGGTCGTTGTCCGGGTCGAGGCGACCCCGATCAATCCGTCCGATCTCGGTCTGTTGATCGGCCCGGCCGACATGTCGGCCGCCAAGGTCTCCGGCAGCCAGGAATTGCCAGTGGTGACCGCGCGCGTGCCGGAAGCTGCGTTGCCGGGCCTCGCGGCACGGCTCGATGAGTCCATGCCGGTCGGCAATGAAGGCGCCGGCGTCGTGATCAGGACCGGTTCATCGGATGCGGCGAAAGCGCTGATGGGCCGGACGGTCGCGATGATCGGTGGCGCGATGTATGCGCAATACCGGACGCTGCGCGCCAACGAATGCCTGCCGCTGCCCGACGGCACCACGCCGGCGGAAGGCGCGTCCTGCTTCGTCAATCCGCTGACCGCGCTCGGCATGACCGAGACGATGCGGCGCGAGGGGCACAAGGCGCTGGTGCACACCGCGGCAGCGTCCAATCTCGGCCAGATGCTCAACAAGATCTGTCTCAAGGACGGCATCGGCCTCGTCAACATCGTGCGCAACAAGGAGCAGGCCGACATCCTGCACAAGATCGGCGCCAAACATGTCGTCGATTCCTCCGCGCCCGATTTCATGGACAAGCTCACCGGCGCGCTGGTCGAAACCGGCGCCACCATCGCCTTCGATGCGATCGGCGGCGGCAAGCTCGCGGGCCAGATCCTGGTCGCGATGGAGACCGCGATCAACAAGACCGCCAAGGCCTACAGCCGCTACGGCTCGAATGTGCACAAGCAGGTCTATGTCTATGGCAGCCTCGACACCCGCTCGATCGAATTGCCGCGCGGCTTCGGCATGGCCTGGGGCGTCGGCGGCTGGCTGCTGTTCCCATTCCTGATGAAGATCGGTCCGGAGGCCGGCAACAAGCTGCGCCAGCGCGTGGTGGCCGAACTGAAGACGACTTTCGCCAGTCACTACACCAAGGTGGTCTCGTTGCAGGAGACCCTGCAACTCGACAACATCGCCGTCTACAACAAGCGCGCGACCGGCGAGAAATTCCTGATCAACCCGAACAAGGGCTGAGGATCGAAACGCAGGGGCCGTCCCGATGGGGGCGGCCTTTTGCTTTGCATAGACCAATTCCGCGAAACGCTGCGTTTCCGGAATTGGACGATCCATGCACTTGCATCTTTCTTGGTGCGCCGGTAGGTGAGGGGCACCAGTTTCACGCGCAATCCGAGGGGAATTTGCTATGGCCTATAACATCGTCACCATCGTCGGCAGCATCCGCAAACAGAGCTTCTCGCTCAAGATCGCCAATGCGCTGGCCAAGCTTGCACCGGCGTCGCTGAAGCTCGATGTGACGACGCTTCAGGAAATTTCCTTCTTCAACCAGGACCTCGAGGCCGCGCCGCCGGCGGACTGGCTTGCCTTCCGCGAGAAGCTGCAGAAGTCGAACGGCGTGCTGTTCGTGACCCCCGAATACAACCGCTCGATCCCGGGCGTGCTGAAGAACGCCATCGACGTCGCCTCGCGGCCCTACGGCAAGAGCTCGTTCATCGGCAAGCCGGTCGGCATCATCGGCAATTCGCCCGGACCGCTCGGCGGCGTCAGCGCGGTGAAGCACCTGCAGAACATCCTGCCCGGCATTTCCGGCCCGATCCTCGGTCAGCCGGAAGCCTATCTCAACGGCGTCGGCGATGCCTTCGACGACAACGGCGAACTGACCAAGGAGTCGCTCAAGGGTGTGCTGCAGCAGTATCTCGACGCCTTCGCGGCCTTTATCGAAAAGCAGAACCGCTGAGCAAGAGTCCCGTTCCGATCGAATCGGAACGGGCTCTGAACTTGCTTTGACGCGTTGTCTTCACGCGAACCGGCATCCACTTCGCTCGAAAACGCTCTGGTTCAGCGTTCGTTAACCCCATGGCCGCATGCTCGCGGCCATGGTTTCCCGCACACGCCTCAAATCGATTCTGACCGGGCTCGCCCTCTATACGCTGGCGGCGCTGATGGTCGGCTATTTCGGCGTCAACGCCTACACCGGCAAATACGGCTTGAACGCGCGGCAGGAGCTCGATCAGGAGATCATCGCGCTGACCTCCGAGCTGGCGCGGCTGAAGAAGGAGCGGGCCGAGGGCGAACAGCGGGTGTCGCTGCTGCGGTCGGACCGGGTCGATCCCGACATGCTGGACGAGCGCGCGCGCTTCCAGCTCGACTACGCCAACCCGCGTGATCTCGTTCGGATCAACAAGAACTGACGCGTTCTCAAATTTCAAAATCACTCGCGCGCTATCACAAAAATGTCGCGCTGCGCTGCAGTGCGGCATAGCAAAATTCCATCGGGCGAACGCAATCCTTCCAAGGCGATTTGAGTTGGGTTAGAGAGGGTTCTCCGACTTCTCTCACCCGGAATTGCCATGGCCGCACCCAAGAAAAGCGTCGCAAAAGAATCAGGGCAGGAGAAGGCCGGCTCTCCCCCCGAATTCACCAAGGAGCAGGAGCTCAAGGCACTGCGGGACATGCTCCTGATCCGGCGCTTCGAGGAGAAGGCCGGTCAACTCTACGGCATGGGTGCGATCGGCGGTTTCTGCCATCTCTATATCGGCCAGGAAGCGGTCGTGGTCGGCATGCAGATGGCGCTGAAGCCGGGCGACGAGGTCATAACCGGCTACCGGGACCACGGCCACATGCTGGCCTGCGACATGGAAGCCAAGGGCGTGATGGCCGAATTGACCGGACGCCGCGGCGGCTATTCCCGCGGCAAGGGCGGCTCCATGCACATGTTCAGCAAGGAGAAGCACTTTTATGGCGGTCACGGAATCGTGGGCGCGCAGGTCTCGCTCGGCACCGGCCTTGCGTTCGCCAACCGCTATCGCGGCAACGATAACGTCAGCGTGACCTATTTCGGCGACGGCGCGGCCAACCAGGGCCAGGTCTACGAGAGCTTCAACATGGCGGAGCTGTGGAAGCTGCCGGTGATCTACGTGATCGAAAACAATCGCTATGCGATGGGCACCTCGGTGTCGCGCGCATCGGCCCAGCAGGATTTCTCCAAGCGCGGCGCCTCCTTCAACATTCCGGGCAAGCAGGTCGACGGCATGGACGTGCGCGCCGTCAAGGCCGCCGCCGATGAGGCCGTGGCCTGGTGCCGCGGCGGCAACGGTCCGATGATTCTCGAGATGCAGACCTACCGCTACCGCGGCCACTCGATGTCCGATCCGGCCAAGTACCGCACGCGCGAGGAGGTCGAGAAGGTGCGTCACGACCAGGACCCGATCGAGCAGGTGCGCAACCGCTTGCTGGCCTCGGGCGCCAGCGAGCAGGACCTGAAGGCGATCGACGCCCAGGTGCGCGAGATCGTCAACGAGGCCGCAGACTTCGCGCAGCACGATCCGGAGCCGGATCCGGCCGAGCTCTACACCGACATCTACCGCTGACCCCACCCGCGCAGACGAATTTCAAGACCGATTTCGGGAGCCGATATGCCCATTCAAGTGCTGATGCCTGCGCTGTCGCCCACCATGGAGAAGGGCAACCTCGCCAAATGGCTGAAAAAGGAAGGCGAGACCATCAAGTCCGGTGACGTCATCGCCGAGATCGAGACCGACAAGGCGACGATGGAGGTCGAGGCAACTGACGAGGGCACGCTCGGCAAGATCCTGATTCCGGAAGGCACCGCGGACGTTGCGGTGAACACGCCGATCGCCACCATTCTCGTCGACGGCGAAAGCGCCGCCGACCTCGCCAAGGCGCCGGCGGCTCCAGCGCCGCAGCCGAAGGCCGCCGAAGCCGCGCCTGCCGAAGCCAAGGCGGAAACGCCGCAGCCCGCGGCGAAGGCACCAGCCGCGCCCGCGACCGAGTCACTGCCTGATCCGGAAATCCCTGCGGGGACCGAGATGGTCACGCAGACCATTCGCGAGGCGCTGCGCGATGCGATGGCCGAGGAGATGCGCCGCGACGGCGATGTCTTCATCATGGGCGAGGAGGTCGCGGAATATCAGGGCGCCTACAAGGTGACGCAGGGCCTGTTGCAGGAATTCGGCGCCCGCCGCGTGATCGACACGCCGATCACCGAGCACGGCTTTGCCGGCGTCGGCGTCGGCGCGGCGATGGCGGGCCTGAAGCCGATCGTCGAGTTCATGACCTTCAACTTCGCCATGCAGGCGATCGACCAGATCATCAACTCCGCCGCCAAGACGCTCTATATGTCCGGCGGCCAGATGGGATGCTCGATCGTGTTCCGCGGCCCGAACGGCGCCGCCGCGCGTGTCGCCGCGCAGCACAGCCAGGACTACGCGGCGTGGTACTCGCAGATCCCGGGCCTCAAGGTGATCGCGCCGTATTCGGCCGCCGATTACAAGGGCCTGCTCAAGGCCGCGATCCGCGATCCCAATCCGGTGATCTTCCTCGAGAACGAGGTGCTGTACGGCCACACCGGCGAGGTGCCGAAGCTGGCTGATTTCGTGGTGCCGATCGGCAAGGCGCGGATTGCCCGCGCCGGCAAGGACGTCACCATCGTCTCCTGGGCGATGGGCATGTCCTATGCGCTGAAGGCTGCCGACGAGCTCGCCAAGGAAGGTATCGAGGCCGAGGTCGTCGATCTCCGCACCATCCGTCCGATGGACACCGAGACCATCATCAACTCGGTGAAGAAGACCGGCCGCGCGGTGACGGTCGAGGAGGGCTGGCAGCAGAGCGGCGTCGGCTCTGAGGTCGCCGCGCGCATCATGGAGCACGCCTTCGACTATCTCGACGCGCCGGTGGCGCGCGTCTCCGGCAAGGACGTGCCGATGCCCTATGCCGCCAACCTCGAAAAGCTCGCTCTGCCCTCCGTCGCCGAGGTGGTCGCCGCCGCCAAGGCCGTATCCTACCGGTAACGCCGATGGCCGGTCCCAAGGAGCAGCCGCTGCCGCCTGACGTGATGGGCCGCGACGACGCCATCGAGGTGCTGCGCGCCTTCGTCGTCGATGGCGGCCTGTCGATCGCGTTCCAGCGCGCTTTCGAGGAGCCGGACATGTGGGGGCTCATGCTGGTCGACATCGCCCGCCACGCCGCGCGCGCCTATGCGCGCGAGAGCGAATACACCGAGGACGAGGCGCTCGCGCGCATCGTCGAGATGTTCGAAGCCGAAATCGCCCGGCCGACCGACATGGGCCAAACCAAACCGCGGTCGCAACAAGGTCACTGACAATGCCGATCAATATTCTCATGCCCGCGCTGTCGCCGACGATGGAAAAGGGCAACCTCGCCAAGTGGCTCAAGAAAGAGGGCGACAAGGTCAAGTCCGGCGACGTGATCGCGGAGATCGAGACCGACAAGGCGACGATGGAAGTCGAGGCGGTCGACGAAGGCACGATCGCCAGGATCCTGGTGCCCGAGGGCACCCAGGACGTGCCGGTCAACGACGTCATCGCGGTCATGGCCGGCGACGGCGAGGATGTGAAGGCGGCGGCCAGCGCCGGAGCGGGCGCCGCACCTGTCGCGAAACCCGCCGAGGCGCCGAAGCCCGCCGCCCAGGCCGCGCCGGCGGCGGCTCCCGCACCGGCGGCGGCGCCTGCGCCGAAGCCGGCCGCAGCGCCAGCGCCGGCAGCGGCGCCTCAGGCTGCTGCACCGGCCGCGCAGGCTAACGGCCACGCCCGGGTGTTCTCATCGCCCCTGGCGCGCCGGCTGGCAAAGGAAGCCGGCATCGATCTTACCCGCATCACCGGCACCGGCCCGCATGGCCGGGTCATCGCGCGCGACGTCGACGAGGCCAAGTCCGGCAAGGGCCTGAAGGCGCCGGCGGCAGCGCCCGCCGCGGGACCGAGCATCGCGCCGTCAATGTCGGACAAGCAGATCCTCGCGCTGTTCGAGCCGGGCTCCTACGAGGTGGTGCCGCATGACGGCATGCGCCGCACCATCGCGCAGCGTCTCACCGCCTCGGTGCAGAACGTCCCGCACTTCTACCTCACCATCGACTGCGACATCGGCAAGCTGCTCGCCGCGCGCGAGGAGATCAACGCCGCAGCGCCGAAGGACAAGGAAAAGAAGCCGCTCTACAAGATCTCGGTCAACGACTTCGTCATCAAGGCGATGGCGGTCGCGCTGCAGAAGATTCCGAACTGCAACGTCAGCTGGACCGAAGGCGGCATGCTCAAGCACAAGCATTCCGACGTCGGCGTCGCGGTGGCGATGCCGGGCGGCCTGATCACGCCGATCATCCGCAAGGCCGAGACCAAGACACTCTCGACCATCTCCAACGAGATGAAGGATTTCGCCGCCCGCGCCCGCGCCCGCAAGCTGAAGCCGGAGGAATATCAGGGCGGCACCACCGCGGTCTCCAACCTCGGCATGTACGGCATCAACCACTTCACCGCCGTGATCAACCCGCCGCATGCCTCGATCCTCGCGGTTGGCACCTCGGAGGAACGTCCGGTGGTGCGCGGCGGCAAGATCGAGATCGCGCACATGATGAGCGTGACGTTGTCGTGCGATCACCGTGCGATCGACGGCGCGCTCGGCGCCGAGCTGATCGGTGCCTTCAAGCAGCTGATCGAAAACCCTGTGATGATGATGGTGTGACGAGCATCCGCCATGTACGCGATCGTCGGTCCGTACGTCCTGCTCGCCGCTATCGCCGTCGCGTTGCTCGTCGCGGTCAACCGCGACCTGATATCGACGATCCAGTTCAGGATCATGATGATCGGCGCCGCGGTGCTGGCGCTGGCGTGGTCCGTGTTCCTCGGTGCGGTATGGCGGGAGTACGGATGAATGGCCAGCATGGCTCGCACGCGCTGGCCCTGGATCTCGCTGTTGCTGTCGGCCGCACTGGTGCTCAATCCGGTCGGATTGGATTTTCTACACTCCGCGTTCTTCGCCGGCGAGCAGCTGGCGCGGAACATCGCCCAGCCGATCGTGCTGACGGCCCTGGCCATCATGGCCCTGGTGATCGGCCTCGAATGGCTGGTCAGGTCATTGATCGCAAGAAGCCGCGCCCGCGGCGTCACACGTTGAGTTGAACGGGAGCCGCCATGGCCGACACATCCTTTGACGTCATCATCATCGGCTCCGGCCCCGGCGGCTACGTGACCGCGATCCGTGCCGCGCAGCTCGGTTTCAAGACCGCGATCGTCGAGAAATCCTATCTCGGCGGCATCTGCCTGAACTGGGGCTGCATTCCGACCAAAGCGCTGCTGCGCTCCGCCGAGATCTATCACTACATGCAGCACGCCAAGGATTACGGGTTGTCGGCCGACAATGTCTCGTTCGATCCGAAGGCGGTGGTGCAGCGCTCGCGCGGCGTCTCGAAGCGCCTCAATGACGGCGTCGGCTTCCTGATGAAGAAGAACAAGGTCACGGTGATCTGGGGCGAGGCCAGGATCGACGCGCCCGGCAAGATCACGGTGAAGAAGTCGGCGGTCGAGGCGCCGAAGGGCGCCAGCGGCGAGGGCAGCTATCAGGCCAAGCACATCATCGTGGCGACCGGCGCGCGGCCGCGCGTGCTGCCCGGGCTCGAGCCCGACAAGAAGCTGATCTGGACCTATTTCGAGGCGATGGTGCCGGAGCGGATGCCGAAGTCGCTGCTGGTGGTCGGCTCGGGCGCGATCGGCATCGAGTTCGCCTCGTTCTTCCACACCATGGGCGCCGACGTCACCGTGGTCGAGGTGCTGCCGCAGATTCTCCCGGTCGAGGATGCGGAAATCGCAGGGCTCGCCCGCAAGCGGTTTGAGAAGATGGGGATCAAGATACTCACCTCGACCAAGGTGACAAAGCTCGAGAAGAAGGCCGACAGCGTGGTTGCGACCATCGACGACGGCAAGGAGAAGCCGCAAGCGGTGGAGTTCGAGCGCGTGATTTCGGCGGTCGGCGTGGTCGGCAATATCGAGAATCTCGGGCTGGAGAAGCTTGGCGTCAAAACCGATCGCGGCTGCATCGTGATCGACGGCCTCGGCAAGACCAACGTTCCCGGCATCTATGCGATCGGCGACGTCGCGGGACCGCCGATGCTCGCGCACAAGGCCGAGCATGAGGGCGTGATCTGCATCGAGGCGATCAAGGGCCTGCATCCGCATCCGATGGACAAGCTGATGATCCCGGGCTGCACCTACTGCAACCCGCAGGTCGCCTCCGTCGGCCTCACCGAGGCCAAGGCCAAGGAAGACGGCCGCGAGATCCGGGTCGGCCGCTTCCCGTTCGTCGGCAACGGCAAGGCGATCGCGCTCGGCGAGGACCAGGGCCTCGTCAAGGTGATCTTCGACAAGAAGACCGGCCAGCTGCTCGGCGCCCACATGATCGGCGCCGAGGTCACCGAGCTGATCCAGGGCTACGTCGTGGCGATGAATCTGGAGACCACGGAAGAGGAACTGATGCACACCGTGTTCCCGCATCCGACCTTGTCGGAGATGATGAAGGAAGCGGTGCTCGACGCCTATGGGCGCGTGCTGAATATCTGAGGCCGCGGACGGCGGCCACGGTCCCGTCATCCTGAGGAGCGCGGAGCGCATCCCGAAGGATGCACGGCCCGGAGCGAGCAGCGGGGCTCGTCGCCCTTCGAGACGGCCGCTGCGCGGCCTCCTCAGGGTGACGGGTCCGACAAAACGAATTCGCAAAGAAAAAAGAAAGAGCGCATCTCGTGAAAGACAACGACAACCTCACCATCGAACGCCCGACTTTCGTCACCCATCTCGAATGCGCGATGGAGGGCGATCATTATCCCGCCGACCAGGTGCACAACCTCTCCAAGGCCGGCAAGCCGCTGCTGGTGCGCTATGACCTTGCCGGGGTGAAGAAGGCGCTGACGAAGGACGCCCTGGCGCAGCGTCCCGCCGATTTGTGGCGCTACCGCGAGCTGCTGCCGGTGCGCAAATGCAAAGATATCGTCAGCCTCGGCGAGGTCACGACGCCGCTGATCCGGCTGCCGCGGCTCGGCGCCAAGCTTGGCGGCGGCGAGATCATTGTGAAAGATGAAGGCCGGCTGCCGACCGGCTCGTTCAAGGCACGCGGCCTGGTGATGGCGGTGTCGATGGGCAAGGCGCTCGGCATCAAGCACATGGCGATGCCGACCAACGGCAATGCCGGCGCGGCGCTGGCGGCCTATGCGACCTCCTGCGGCATCAAGACCACGATCTTCTGCCCGGCCGATACGCCGGAGGTGAATGTCAGCGAGATCGAGCTGCAGGGCGCCACCGTCTATCGCGTCAACGGCTATATCGATGACTGCGGCAAGATCGTCGGCGAGGGCAAGGCGAAGGTCGGCTGGTTCGATACCTCGACCCTGAAGGAGCCGTACCGGATCGAGGGCAAGAAGACGATGGGGCTTGAACTTGCCGAGCAGCTCGGCTGGGACGTGCCCGACGTGATCTTCTACCCGACCGGCGGCGGCACCGGCCTGATCGGCATGTGGAAGGCGTTCGACGAGCTCGAGAAGATCGGCTTCATCGGAAGCAAGCGCCCGCGCATGGTCGCGGTGCAGGCCTCCGGCTGCGCGCCGATGGTGCGGGCCTATGAGGCCGGCACCGAGCACGCCGCGCGCTGGGAGGACGCCCACACCATCGCCTCGGGCATCCGCGTGCCGCAGGCGATCGGCGACTTCCTCATCCTGCGCGCGGTGCGCGAGAGCAAGGGCTTTGCGATCGCCGTCGATGACGACAAGATCAGCGCCGCCCTCAATGAGGTCGCGCGCGAGGAGGGGCTGCTGCTGTGCCCCGAGGGCGCCGCGACCTATGCCGCCTACAAGGAGAGCCTCGCCGACGGCCGTGTCAGCAAGACCGACCGCGTGATGCTGTTCAACTGCGCCAGTGGCCTGAAATACCCCCTGCCGCCGATCACCCGCACGCTCGACCGGCACAAGCCGATCGACTTCTCGCAGTTCTGACGCCTCATCCGAAGGGCCATCTTGTCGAAAGGTGGCCCTTCAAAAATAATTGGAAACAAGAAAATTGAGGGAGAGCGTGATGCGGAAGCTGGTTCTGGCCGTATTGGCGATGTTCGCGTTGACGGGGACCGTTTCCGCGGAAACCTATCCCGCGCACCCGATCACCATCGTGGTGCCGTTTGCTGCCGGCGGCCCCTCGGATGCGATGGCGCGCATCCTCGGCGAACGAATGAAGCAGTCGCTCGGTGAGGTGCTGCTGATCGAGAACGTGACTGGAGCGGGCGGCTCGATCGGCGTTGGCCGCGCGGTGCGCTCGGCGCCCGACGGCTACACCATCTCGTTCGGCCATCTCGGCACCCATGTCGCCAACGGCGCGATCTACAAGCTCGGCTACGACCTCGTCACCGATCTCGAGCCGGTGGCGCTGCTGCCGAGCAACCCGATGATCATCGTCAGCAAGAACGCCGTGCCGGCGAAATCGCTGAAGGAGTTGCTGGAGTGGCTGAAGTCGCGGCCGGCGCCGCCGACCGCGGGCACCGCCGGCGCCGGCAGCGGCAGCCATATCGCCGGGCTCTATTTCGAGAACGTCTCCGGCATCAAGCTGCAATATGTACCGTATCGCGGCACCGGCCCAGCGCTGAACGACCTCGTCGCCGGCCAGATCGACATCATCGTCGACCAGACCTCGAACTCGATCAACCAGGTCCGTGCCGGCAATATCCGCGCCTATGCGGTCACCGATTCCAAGCGGGTCGCGAATGCGCCTGACGTTCCGACGGTCGACGAGGCCGGCCTGCCGGGCTTCCACATGACGCTGTGGTCCGGCCTCTGGGTGCCGAAGGGTACCCCGAAGGAGATCGTGGCCAAGCTCAACGCCGCTGCGGTCCAGGCGATGGCCGATCCGGCCGTGCAGAAGCAGCTCGAGAATTTGGGCTTGCAGATGCCGCCGAAGGATCAGCTCACGCCGGATGCGCTCGGTGCCTGGCAGAAGGCGGAAATCGCCAAATGGTGGCCGATGATCAAGGCCGCCAACGTGAAGGTGGATTGAAACTTGTCATCCCGGCCGCGCGCAATTGCGCGCTAGGCCGGGACGACGTTATTGCGACGGCATTGCCTCAGCCGGCGCCGCGTTGCTCTCCTGTGTCACGACGCGCTCGCCGTTCTTGGCCACCGCCGTGCCGGCATCCTCGAACCGCGCCTGGTAGACCGCGAAATTCTCCATCACGCGCTGCACGTAGTTGCGCGTCTCGGAGATCGGGATCCGCTCCACCCAGTCGACCGGATCGACCTTGGGATCGCGCGGGTCGCCATAGGCCTTGACCCAGTCGCGGACGCGGCCGCGACCGGCGTTGTAGCCGGCAAAGGTCATGATGTGGCAGTTGCGATATTCCGACAGCAACGCGCTGAGCTCGGCTGCGCCCATCTGGGTGTTGTAGACGGGATCGGACACCATCCGGCTCCAGTCATAGCTGACGCCGAAGCGCTTGGCGGTGTCACGGCCGGCTTCCGGCGTCACCTGCATCAGGCCGACGGCGTTGGCCGCCGACTTGTCGCGCTGGTCGAACGCGCTTTCGGTACGCGCGATCGAGTAGGTCATGCTGCGCCCGATATCGGGCGCGATCGGCGTGTGCTTGGGAATGCCGATCACCGGGAAGGCGTAATGGTCGAAGGCAAAGCCGCGCGCGAGCGCGATCTTGCCGATCTGCAGCATGGCGCGGGCATCGTTGCGGCGGCCGGTCAGCTCGCCGAGCGCTTCGAGCATCCCGACATCGGTGCTTTCCTCGGCGAGGTCGGCGGCGAAATAGAGCACGACGTCGGGCTCGCCGATCGCATAGAGCATATCGGCGGCGCGGACCCGCTCGTCGGTCGCCATGCTGCCGGCGCTGGCAGCCGGCGAGGGCGCGCGCAGCTCGACGCCACCATCACGGCCGAGCTTGGCCAGCGCGAGCTGACCGTAATAGGCCGTCGGGTAGCGCGCGGCGGCCTGGTAGTCGGCCCGCATCGCCGCGGAATTTCCGAGTGCCTCGGCGGCGCGGCCGCGCCAATAGGCGGCGCGCGCCAGCACGGTCGGGTTGGTCTGGCCCTCGTCGATATGCGCGAAGTGCGCCGCGGCGGTCTTGGCGTCGTTGAGATAACGCAGCGCGATCCAGCCGCGCATGAAGTGCATGTCGGAGCGGTAATAAGGATTGTCCGGCGCCGCCGCGGGCCGGATCACGTCATAGGCCGCCTGGTACTCGCCCTGGTCGAGCAGCTTGCGGGAGAGGATGCGGCGCTCGCGCCACCACTGGTCGGTGTCCTGCTGCGCCATCGTCTCGGGCTCAGCCGCGATCGTCACGCGCGCGGCTTCGTCGACCTTGTTCTTCGCAAGCAGCCACTGAATTCGGCACAGCGTGTAACCGAGATCGCGGCGGGCATCGGCCGGCACATCGTTGAGCGTGTCCTCTGCCTTGCTGGATTGTCCGCGGACCGCGCTGCAGGCTTTCACGATCGCCAGATCGTCGCTGCCGAGCCGCTGCGCCGCGCGCCTCGCGCCGGCGAGATCCTTGGCGCCGATCAGCTTGTCCATGCGCGCGCGATGGTCGTCGCGCGTCAGCAGGTCCTTGAACGCATCATAGGCGTCGCTCTCGGAGCGATCGGACAGCTCCTCCGAGCGCCAGGCGTCGCGCACCAGCCGGGTGGCGCCGTCGCGGTCGCCTTCGGCCAGCAGCGTGCGGGCGAGCGCGAACTTGCCCTTGGCGCTGATCGGCTGATCGAGGGTGAAGCCGTGCACCGTGGCCGGATCGCTGCGCTCCTGCCAGATCCGCGCTTCGGCGCGCTTGCGCAACAGCGTGACGCTAGGCCAATCCGGATTGGCCGTCACGAATGCCGCATAACGGCTGAACGGCGCGCTCGATTCCGAGTGGCGCAGCAGATACCACTCGACGAGTTTTCGCCCGACCGGGTCGGTGATCCTGGCCTGGATATCGGTCGCGTCGCTGGTCTTGCCTCTGCGCGCGGCGAGGATCGCGTCCCTGATCGTGGCGAGATCGCCCAACAATTGCGGCTCGGCGGGTTTCTCCGGCTCGGGCGCCTTCTCAGCGGATTTGGAAGGATCGGATTTGGCCTTCGCGGATTTACGTTTGTCGGCGCCGTGTCTGGCGTGCCGCCGCTTGCCGGAGGCACTCTCGCGCGCGGCCTTGCCGCCATGCGCCTTCTTGTCCCCGTGGCCGCTCTTGGCCTGGTGCTGGTGATGCGGCTTGGCGGTCGCCTGGACCGGAAGCAGCGCGAGCGCGGCGGCGGTGGCGAAGCACGCCAGCGGACGTAGGCAACGGTTCATTCCCTGGTCCCCCCTGAGAAACCATGAGGCACTACAGAACGCGTCATACGGCGGCACAACCGCCGCAGATTATCACTACCCTCGATTCTCGAGTCTTAATGCAGCTGCAACTCAACAGGGAAAACGCGGCAAAATATGGAATATGGCGTGTGGAACCCGCGGGAACCGGGGTTTTCACGGACGAAAATGGCGGGCAGCACCGTGCTTTGACCGGTTCCGCGTGAGTTGTATCGTCGTCGCGAGCGCACGTGGGGGCTGCCGATGTCACTGCCACATCACTTTTCTCGAGCCGGTGCGTCATGACGGCTCGCCTCAGAACGATCCTCGACGGCGGCCGCTATTTCGAAGGCCCGCGATGGCATCGCGGGCGGCTCTGGTTCGTCGATTGCATGGCGCGGGCGCTTCTGAGCATCAGCTCGTCGGGCGAGTTGCAGGAGCATGCTGCGCTGACCGACGACACGCCGTGTGGTCTCGGCGTGCTGCCTGATGGGGACATCGTCGTGCTGACGATGTTCAGGAAGCGGCTGCTGCGATTTTCCGATGGAGCGCTGTCAATCTATGCCGATCTCTCCGAGGTCGCGACCGGCACGATCGACGACATGATCATCGACGGGCAGGGACGCGCCTATGTCGGCGATCTCGGCTTCAACCTGCCGCCGCCGGAGCGCCGCGGTGCGGTCGGCCGGATCATCCTCGTGAGGCCCGACGGCAGTGCGCGCGTCGTTGCTGAAGGCTTGCGGTTTCCCAACGGCATTGCCGTCTCCTCCGACCGTCGCCGACTCGTCGTTGCCGAAATGGATGGCGCCGGTCTCGCCGAATACGACATCGCGCCGGACGGCGGCCTGAGCCTGCGCGGGCGGTTCGGCAGCATCAACGATCCCGACGGCATCTGCCTCGATGCCGACGGGGCGACCTGGGTCGCGTCCTTCACGGAAGATGCTTTTGTCCGGATCGATCGCACCGGTGTGGAGCGTAAGCGCATCACGGTGTCCGGCCGCCGCGCGCTTGCCTGCGCGCTCGGAGGCGCGGACCGCAGGACGCTGTTCTGCCTGAGCGCGGAGACGTCCTACGAGGAGCTACGCAAGGGCAGGTCCGCGTCGCGGATCGATGTGATCGAGGTCGACACGCCGGGTGACGGCTATCCCTGACCCGACCGCAGGCGCGTCTCAGTTCTTCTTTTTCTTCTCTTTCCTCTTCAGGATATCGGCCTGACTCTCCTGAAGGCGCGGGCGAGGGAGCGCATCTGGTTGGCGACAAGTGCGTCGGCCGTCGTCAATGCAACTCGCTCCGCGGTCTGCGCCTGCCTGCGAATTGCCTTGGCCATTTTCATGAAGGAACCAATCGCGTCGCGTCGCTCTGGTTCCTGCACCGGCGACGGTGGCTTGAAGCCATCTCGCGGCCTTGAGTTTCGTTCTTGTTTCGTTCATATTGACGCGCTCCGGGGGAGTGCTGCCATGGACGCCGAGCGAGACCGCGAAATCATCAGGCTGTGGAACGAGCTCCGCCGGCTGCAGCGCGAGGGGCGTCCGACGGCGGTGCTGGTCCGCCGGATCGAGAGGGCGCTCGCGGAACGCGAGCAGGAGGCTGCCTGAAACTACGGTCTGCCGCGTCCTCGCTGCGCGCAAGCGGTCTAGCGCCCGCCGTCCGGCCCCATGATCAGATTCGGCAGCCAGGTCGATATCTCCGGAAAGAAGCAGAGCAACAGCACTGCGAACATCATCAGCAGCACGAATGGCAGCGTGCCCCAGATCACCTCGCTCAAGGGGATGTCGGGCGCGACGTTGCGGATGACGAAGATGTTGAGGCCGACCGGCGGATGGATCAGGCCCATCTCCATCACGATCGTCATGACGACGCCGAACCAGATGATATCGAACTCGGCCGCCCGCAGTGGCGGCAGGATGATCGGCGCGGTCATCAGGATGATCGAGACCGGCGGCAGGAAGAAGCCGAGCACGATCACCATCACGAGGATCGCAAACAAGAGCTCCCAGCGCGGCAGGTGCATGGCGACGATCGCTTCCGCCGCCGACTGCGAGATGTGCAGGTAGCTCATCACATAGGAATAGAGCAGTGACATGCCGATGATCAGCATCAGCATGGTGGACTCGCGGATGGTCGATTTCAGGATCGGCGACAGGTCGTTGGGTGTCCACACGCTGTAGATCACGGCGATCAGCCCGAGCGCCAGGAGGCCGCCGAGGCCGGCGGTTTCCGATGGCGTGGCGTAGCCGCCATAGAGCGCAATCATCACGCCGGTCAGCAGCAGCACGAACGGGATCACGCGCGGCAGCGCGCTGAAGCGCTCGGCCATGGTGAATTCGTCATGCTGCAGGATCGCCGCGTCCTTGCCGGTCGCGTCATAGACGGCGCGGGCCATGGCGTATTCCTTGC
Organism: Bradyrhizobium sp. 33ap4; assembly: GCF_032654765.1. NCBI lineage: Bacteria > Pseudomonadati > Pseudomonadota > Alphaproteobacteria > Hyphomicrobiales > Nitrobacteraceae > Bradyrhizobium > Bradyrhizobium sp. 33ap4. The sequence continues at coordinate 150,293 of NZ_JAUMTJ010000003.1, forward strand.
GGAAGCGGAACACGGCGTAGAAACCGAACAGCGTCACCAGCAGCAGGCCGGGGCCGATGCCGGCGAGAAACAGCCGTCCCAGCGATTTCTCGGCTGCGACGGCGAACAGGATCATCGTGATCGAGGGCGGCAGCAGGATGCCGAGCGTGCCGCCGGCGGCGATGATCCCCGCGGCAAAGCCGCCTGAATAGCCGCGCTTGCGCATCTCCGGGATGCCGGCCGAACCGATCGCCGAGCAGGTCGCCGGCGAGGAGCCGGCCATCGCCGCGAACAGGGCGCAGGCGAACACGTTGGCGACGCCGAGGCCGCCGGGCACGCGGTGCAGCCAGGCGTGCAGCGCCGAATAGAGGTCCTGGCCGGCTCGCGATTTGCCGATCGCCGCGCCCTTCAGGATGAACAGCGGGATCGACAGCAGCGTGATCGAGGCCATCTCCTCGTAGACGTTCTGCGTCACCGTATCGAGCGAGGCCGCCGGCATGAAGATCGCCATGAACACGACCGCGACGGCACCGAGCGCGAACGCGATCGGCATACCGGAGAACATCGCAAACAGGGTGGCAAGTCCGTAGGAGATACCAATACCAAACACGGTCATCGGCGCGCGCCACCCGTCAGCGGAATGATGATTTGCAGGAGGATTTGCACGCAGAGCAGCGTCATGCCCAGCGCCATCAGCACGTAGGGGATGGCGAGCGGCGGCGACCACATCGAGTTGGACACCTGGCCGTCGACATAGGCTTCATGCGCCAGGGTCCAGGATTTCCAGGCGAAGAAGGCGCAGAACGCGAAGCTCGCGACGTCGACCAGCCACAGCCGGATGGCGTTGGCGCGCGCCGAGAGCAGCCCGACGAACGCCTCGATGCTGACATGGCCGCGCTGGCTCTGCACATAGGCCGAGGTCATGAAGGTGGCGCCGACCAGGAGGAAGACGGCCGCCTCGTCCTGCCAGTAGTTCGGGCTGTGGAACAGGGCGCGGCCGAGCACGCTGTAGCTCAGGATCACGCAGGCCGCGACCAGAGCGAGCGCGGCGAACACCACGATGATGTTGTTGCAGATGGACAGCGCGCGCCCAAGCACGGCCACGGGCGTGTTGCCCGCGGCGATGCTTGCGGTTTCGGCCTGATCCGCGACCGGACCATGGATCATGCGGCGACGTCGCTAGCGAGCTTCAGCAGGTTGGCGGCGGTGGCGGTCTTGGCGCCATAGTCCTTCCACGCGGTGTCGCGCGCGATGTCGCGCCACTTGCCGACAATGGTTGCATCGAGCGCGCTGACCTTGGCGCCGGCCTTCTCATAGACCTTGGCGACTTCGGTATCGTCGTCCTGCGCCCCCTTGCGGCCAAACGCCTCGAGCTCGGTGCCGACGGCAAGGATGATGTCCTGCTGGTTTTTCGGCAGCTTGTCGAAGATCGCCTTCGACATCATCAACGGCTCCAGCATGAACCAGTAGGAGGCGCCGGCGCCCGAGGTCAGCGACTTCGCGACCTCCTCGAGGCGGAACGAGATCAGGCTGGTGGAGGAGGTGATGCCGGCGTCGCAGGCGCCGGTCTGCATCGCGGCGTAGAGCTCGTTGGACGGCACCGAGAGCACGGCGGCGCCGGCGGTCTGCAGCACCATGTCCATCTCGCGCGAGCCGCCGCGCACCTTGAGGCCCTTGGCATCTTCAGGCGCCACGATCGCCCTGGAGCGGCTGGCGACGCCGCCGGCCTGCCAGACCCAGGAGATCAGCAGAATGCCCTTGTCGGCGAGGAAGTCGCTCAAGGCCTTGCCGACCGGCTCCTTCTTCCAGCGCAGGCCCTGGTCGTAGGTGGTGACGAGGCCCGGCATCAGGCCGATATTGGTCTCCGGCAATTCGCCGCCGGCATAGGGCATCGGATACAGGCTGAGGTCGAGCGCGCCCTTGCGCATCGCCGAGAACTGCGCGTTGGTCTTGATCAGCGACGAGTTCGGATAGACCTCGGCGGTCAAATCGCCGCCCGAGCGCTTGGCGACCTCGGCCGCGAACATCCTGCACAGCCGGTCGCGGAAGTCGCCCTTGTCGATGGTGCCGCCGGGGAACTGGTGCGAGATCTTCAGCGTGGTCGCGGCATGCGCGGTCCCGATGCCCATCCGCAGGACGGCGGGTGCGGCGAGGGCGGAAGCGAGGACGTGGCGGCGTGTAAGCATTGTTCTCCCCTGAGAGCTTCTTGAGTGGCTGTTAGGCCGGCGCGGAGCTTTAGTTTAGCCGGTCTTCGCGTGAATATTCTCTAGTCTGATAGTTCGAGGCGCCCTGATAGTGCGAGCCGATACGCGGCTGCAAGTCCTGACGTTCAAGTCCTGACGTTCAAGCCTTGCCGTTGTTGCGATGCACACTGATGCGCGGTGACGCCGCGTCGTCACGCAACCGTCGCGCGACCAGCCGCCGGGCGACCGCAGCCGTGCTGCTTCAAGAATTCGTTATTGGAGGTAACGACGGCCGGCGCAAGTGCGTCGAGTAGAGAGCGGCAAGTCGTCGCGCTCACATTCGACCACACAAGGGATCATCACCATGACCACCAAGACCCGCCTCGGCCTTTCCGCCGCGCTGCTCTCGTTCAGCCTGGCGCTGGCGCCCGCCGCCTTCGCTCAGGACAAGATGGGCAAGGATGACGCGATGAAAAAGGAAGACTCGATGTCCAAGGATGCCATGAAGAAGGACGGTGGCATGATGAAGAAGGACGACGCCATGAAGAAGGACGGCGGCGCGATGATGAAGAAAGACGACGGCATGAAGAAGAACTGACTGCCGTCATCGCCCGCTATCCGCAGGCCCGCCGCTCTGGCGGGCCTGGTTGCGCCTTAGCGCTTCTTCTTGCCGCGCTCCTTGCGTGCCGCGTAGCGGGCATCGCGCTTGGCCTTCTGCTCGGCGAGCAGCGCCTCCTCGCGGGCGGCTTCCTCTTCCTTCTCGCGGGCAATGCGGGCGGCCTCGGCGGCGGCGGCCTCTTCCTCGCGGCGCTTCTGCTCGGCCTTTTCGGCCTCGCGGGCTTCCTTGGCCTTGGTGCGGCGTTCGGCGATCGCCGCGCGCTCCTCGGCACGTGCCTTCACAGCGGGATCGTCAGCTCCCGGCTGGGCGCGAAACTTGTTGAGGAGGTTTTGCCGCGCCTGCAGGGCCGCTTTCTGGCGGTCGGCAAAACCCGGTTCCTTGAAGCCACTCATAGAGGAAGCCTTGCTGCTTTCTGTTCGGGTGATGGATGGGGTTGGTTCGGCGTTTCAATAAGTGAATGGCGACGAAATTGCCAGTGGTGAACGGAGGGCTGTGGAGCAAGGGAGATATGAGCCAGCGTCAAGCAGCCATCGTTCGCCCCGCGGACGCGTGGTGAGTGGCTGGTCACCAAGGGCTGTTGAACAAGGGCTGTTGAAAAGTTCAGCCGCGCTGGAGGTGCTCGCGTCGTCCGTTACCCAGGACTTTGGCGACCGTCTCGGCGGTCATCGCGCTCCGGTCCGAGGCGCGCTGGGCTTCCAGCCTGTCGCGCGCCCTTTCGACGATCAGTAGGCTGATCAGCCGCTGCCTGCTGCTCTCATCGACAGCCTCCGAGAGCAACTGCCTGTAACGCTGATAGTCATACGTCGTCGCTTCTTGTTCGCTCATCGGCACGCCCCGCACACGCGCTCCACTTCAGCGAGTAGTCTTTCGCGAGTCGCCCCTGGCGCGCAACGGAATTGCGGTGCCGACGGCCGCGGCCGTGCATTTCGTTGTGCGACTGTTGCAGAATTGATCCCACGCAACCATGCAAAGGGCATGATGCGGACCATGGCAACCGGGAACCGAAGCGGGCATGAGCGAATCCGACGACGGAGGCAGCAGAAGGGGCGCGCTGATCGGACTGCTGGTCGCGGCGGTCATGCTCGCGGTCGGCCTCTGGCTCGCGCATGACCTGACGGCGGCGAGCAAGATGCAGGACTGCCTGATGTCGGGCCGGACCAACTGTAATGTGATCGAGCCGGCGCGCTGACCCCGTCTTGCGGCAGTGCAATATCGATCCCACATCAACCCCAAAGACTCGGGCTGAACTGTTTGATCCCGGTTGTGATTCCGATCGCACGCGGACAGGCGGGCTGCCTCGACTCCTGGAGATCGGCGGGAACCAAGGCCATGATGTCCAAGCTGTGGTCCGGAAAGGGCGCGGCGCTGGCTGCCGCAGGCGCGGCGGGTGCCGTTTTGGTGGCGTATCTATCCCTGACACTGGCGTCGCCAGAGCCGGTGTCCAATGCGGCGCTCGGGCCGGAATGGCAATGCAGCCGGGTTGCTTTCGTGCTGACCACCTGCACCAGGGGGACCGAGGCGGAACGCGAGGCTGAGGCCAAGCCGGAAGGCGAGGTCAAGGCGATCCCGGTGCGGGCGAAGGACGATTGTCCGCCAGAACTCTAGCGGCCGTATTTCAAGTCATTTCTTGGTGGTACTGCGCGGCTTGATCGACAGGCCGAGGCGCATCGCCATCTTCTTGATCCGCTCCGGCGAGCGGCCGGTCGCCTTGACGACCTCCTCCAGCGACTTCGAGGAGCGTGCCAGTTCCATCAGTCGTCGGTCCTCCTTGAACGACCACCGCGGCTTTCGGGCCATCTTGTTGGTTTCCTTGTGCATTGCTGGGCAACAAAGCCGCCAGGCGGGGTCGCCTGACGGCCTTGCCGGTGTGGGCCCGGACCTTGGGGAAATGTCCGGTGGATAAGCAATACTGCTTCCGAATAAGGCCGCAATTGAAACCGGAATTTAACCTAACCCATCAAGGTTACTTGCAACGTTACTCGGATACGGCGTGGCAGGAGGCCTTATGCGCAAGGTCGCCATTTTGAGTGCCGCAGCATTTTTACTGTCCGGTTGCTGGTCCGACCCGGAGGTTACGGGATCGACCAACAGCTGTGCGGCCAATCTTTACAGTCAGTACAATCCCAAGGTCATGGATCAGTGCGTCAACGCCTGCATCAAATGTGACCGCGGCAACGTGACGACCTGCACGACCTCCTGCACGCTGAAGGGCGCGCGGTAATCGATCCGCGCGTCCGATGCCAGCGAGGCCTCGTGGCGTCATGCCACCGAGCCGCCTTGCGTGGCGCGATGATCGCCTTTATCGCGTCTGGCAGCGGCGCCGTCGGCGCGCGGGACACTGAGAGCGTGGAACAGGGCGCGATGAGCGGGCTTTCCTATGTCGCGGTCGATTGGGGCACCAGCAGCTTCCGGCTCTGGCTGACGGGCGCCGGTGGCAAGGTGCTCGGTGAGCGCCGCAGCGATGAAGGCATGACCGCGGCAGCCAGGACCGGCTTTGCGGCCGTGCTGCAATCGCATCTCGATGCGTTGGGTGTGCCGGCCGACCTGCCGGTCGTGATCTGCGGCATGGCGGGCGCGCGGCAGGGCTGGGTCGAGGCCGGCTATATCGATACGCCGGCGCATCTGTCGGACATCCTCAAGGGCGCTGTCGTGGTCAGCGGGCAGGCGCGCGATATCCGTATCCTGCCCGGGATCGCGCAGCGTGATGCCGCCGCGCCGGACGTCATGCGCGGCGAGGAGACCCAGCTGCTGGGGGCGCTCGGCTTGAACGCGCCGGGCGAGGCGCTCGTCTGCATGCCGGGAACGCATTCCAAATGGGTGAGGGTCCGCGGCGGAACGGTCGAACGCTTTGCGACCTTCATGACCGGAGAGCTGTTCAGCGCGGTCGCGCGCGACACCATCCTGTCGCACGCCGTCGCCGGCGCCGAGGAAGCGGTTGACGGCGATGCGTTCCGCGCGGCGGTCGCGGCGGCATTCGCGGCGCCGGCGCTAGCGGCCAATCTGCTGTTTCGCGTGCGATCGCGGCAGCTGCTGTTCGGCGGCAACGCACAGGCCGCGCGCGAGACGATCTCGGGCACGTTGATCGGCGTCGAACTCGCGGCGGGCCTTGCGGAGCGGGAGCAGGGAGCGCCGGTTACGCTGCTTGCCTCGGGCCGGTTGCAGCGGCTCTATCAGATGGCGCTCGAATGCCTTTCGATTCCGCTCAATGTTATGGATGCGGAGGAGGCGGTTCGCCGTGGCCTCGCCGGCGCGGCGGCGGCGATCTGGAAGAACTGAGGGATCAACGCATGAGTATTCCGTTTCCGCCGATGAATCGGCCGCTGGTCGCGATCCTGCGCGGCGTCAAGCCGGACGAGGTGCTGGGCATCGTCGGCGCGTTGCTCGACGCCGGCATGACCGCGATCGAGATTCCGCTGAACTCGCCAGAGCCGTTCCGCTCGATCGAGATCGCGGCGAAGCGCGCTCCGGCCGATGTTCTGATCGGCGCGGGCACGGTGCTGACTGCAGCCGACGTCGATCGCCTGCACGACGTCGGCGGCCGCCTCATGGTGTCGCCGAATGTCGATGTCGAGGTGCTGGCGCGTGCAAGGGACCACGCGATGATCACGATGCCCGGCGTGTTCTCGCCGACGGAAGCGCTGCTCGCCGCGCGCGCGGGGGCATCTAGCCTGAAATTCTTTCCGGCCAGCGTGCTCGGCGCCGCCGGCATCACCGCGATCCGCGCCGTGCTGCCGCCGGACGTGATGATCGCCGCGGTCGGCGGCGTCTCGGACCAGAATTTCGCCGAGTATGTGAAGGCAGGCATTCGCGCCTTCGGTCTCGGCAGCAGCCTTTACAAGCCGGGCATGACGGCCGCGGATATTGCGGTCAGGGCAAGGCTGACGATCGAGGCCTATGACAAGGCCGTGCAGGGTACCGGCTAGGCTCGGCGCAAGCGCGCTAATCGTCCCGCCTGCCGCCGTCGATCACCCTGAACAGCGGGGCCGCCTCGCGGGGATTCTCAAGCAGCTCTTCGACCATGGCGATCGCGGCCGCGACGTATTTCCCGGTCGCGGCGTCCAGCGGCCGTTCGGCTTCGTCTGACAGCGCGAGCCTTGCGCCTTCGAGCAGCTTGCGGGTGCGGACGGCGGACTCGTCGCCGGCGGTGAGGGCGGCGCGCGCGATCGATCGCAGCACGAACAATTCGCCCTCCAGCCGCAGCAGGCGGTCGTTCAGCTTGCTCAGGACGGTGTTCAGGTTCCGCATGATGCGCTCTCCGGGCATTGGACCGTCTTCCATACACGGTCATTCCTGACGAAATTCTTGTGACGACCGCGCACCATTTGGTTGGTCGAATGGCATCTCGGATATTCTCATGCTCCCGGTGGCCCGGGCATTGCCATTTGACGAAGGCATCAATGGCCCTAATAGAATGGCTGCGGTCCGGCGCCGCCCGGGAGGCGCGTCAGCTTCACCCCATCGCAACGAGGGAATTGATATGAGGATTGCCGTCGAAACGACCGTTGCCGCGCCGATCGCGGATGTCTGGCGCGCCTATACGACGCCTGACGACATCAAGCAGTGGAACGCGGCTTCCGACGATTGGCACACGACCGCCGCGACCGTCGACCTGCGCACCGGCGGCGCCTTCTCGTCGCGAATGGAAGCCAAGGACGGCAGCATGGGGTTCGATTTCGCCGGCACCTACACCAGGGTCGAGGAGCCCCGTCTGCTCGAATATTCGTTCGGCGATCGCAGCGCGCAGGTCGCATTCACGCCGGAGAGCGGCGGCGTCAAGGTGCAGGTCAGCTTCGACAGCGAGGATACCCATTCGGTCGAGCAGCAGCGCGGCGGTTGGCAGGCGATCCTGGATAACTTCAAGCGTTACGTCGAAGCCAAGCGGCGGTCCTGATCCGGCGACTTGAGAGCGGCGTGACGTTGAAGCGACCGCGCGCGGCGATGCCGGCGAGCATCCGCCGCAAGCTCGATGCTGCCGGACTGATGCAGGCGTTCAAGACGCGCCCGCCGTATCAGCGCAACGACTATCTGCACTGGATCGGCCGCAGCGTGCGAACTGCAACACAGCGCAAGCGGATCGACCAGATGCTGGCGGAATTGAAGGCCGGTGGGGTGTATATGGGAATGGCGCATCGGCCGAGCAAACCAAAGTGAGACTCTCGCGGCGTGACCGCTGCGCGCGGTGCGTTCGCATCGCTCGCGTGATGTTTTGGTCGTGCGAATCCTCATCGAACAAAAAGGACGATCTGGGAATCGTCCATCGCGGTCCTGAAAAATATCGACGACCGATGCGCGCACTCACAATCCTCTAGCAAAACATTCTTGGATTAAGAAATTGCGAAGCGCGCTGCCGGCGCTCACGGCAAGTGGAACCTGCAATCGCACGAACGGAAAGCGATCAGTCCCTCAATCGCCGCCGGAACTTTGTTCACGCACGGAGAACTACGGAATCGTTTCGTGCGCTGAATGATAAAAACGGCGAGTGATTTCACGGCACACGGCGAACATCAAAAAAGAAAGGCCTCAGCGCGTGGGCCACGCTGAGGCCAAGTAAACACTTTGGTCGTGAGGCACCGTCGCCGGCGCCTCGATGCCTAACCTATCTTTGTTTCTGTGTTTCCAAATGGCCCATTTGGGCCATGCCGCGTGATAGCCAATTTGGGACATGCGCCGCTGGCACAAAGTGTGCAGACTTGGAGCTGTCAGGATTTTGCATCACCTTCCTGGGGCTAGGGCCAGCGCCGTCCGCATCTATTTCAAGCGGACGGCGTTGTGCATTCCGGCGGCCGCGCCGGCCATCGCCTGGCTGCGCTCAGGGTCAGCGGTCCACCGGCCGAATCTCGAGGTTCTCGATTTTCAGGGGCGGCGTTGAGGGGACGTTCCGCTCGTTCGACGGATGCAGCGTGATCGGCGTATTCGTGCCGCCGGCGAGAACGTTGACGCCGGCGCCGTCGGCATGGGCGTAGCCGCCGGCGAGATCGTCGCTTCCAAGCCACGGCACGGGCGCCATCACCTTCCAGGTCATGGCGACTTCTTGATCTCCGATCAAAACGCCGAGGTTGCGGATGGCCGCGACATAACGACTGTCCGGCGTGCTATCGACGTGCAGCACGCAATTGAGGTTGGTCACCGGACCCACCACGAACCCGGTATCGGGTCCGCCACGACACTCAAGCGTTCCGGCCTGCACCTGCTGCGCATTGGCGGCTGCGAGCGGCGCAGCGAGAACCGCCGCACCACACAGAGCAGAGGCGATCGGACGGCTTGTCACACGCATGGTGCTGGATAACGCGGATCGGCGCGCAATCGGCCCATGACCCCGCGTGCGGCCTTCGCTTGTGGTTAAGAGAGCCTTAGAGATTGGTTTGATTGCTGCCGACGGTCGACGTTCGCGAGCGACCGGCCAGGAGGACGACGATCAACCAGCGGCGATCCTTTTCATCGCCGTGCCGGCTGACACCTCGATGGTGGAGCTATCGACGTCGAACGAGCGTGCTTGATTTCCAGGCAGGAGAGGCCGCGGGCGAAGCAAGGGAATGGTCCCGGCACTGACGCCGGACCGTTCGGATCATGGCGGTGAGCCCGTCCCGAAAAATTACGCCGCCGGGCTCGAAATGCATTGTCCCGGCGGCGCCTGTTCCAATCTGGGCCCGCAATCCCAGTCATGTTTGTCTCTGCAAAACCGGCGCCAAGGTTCGAGCGCCCCCGTAATCATACGGGGACTGGGGGGCCCGCGATGGATTGGTGTTGGCTGCTTGTGCGCTGGCGAAGGTCCGATTGTCTGGGGTGATCCAAGCCGCGGCGCGAGAACGGCTGATCGCCACCGATGCTCCGCCCGGTCAGATATGATGCTCGAGCTTGCGCATCTCCTGCAGGCGAGCCAGGCAAAAATCCCGATACAATTCGTTGATGAAATCCCACATGACCGAAGCCCCTTGGTCCAACCCCCTGGACACTACGCCGGGTTTGTTTCCGGCCGGCTTCGTGGCTTCTGGAAAATGGTTTCATCGAGGAGGGAGGGTGGCGATCCCGGCAGGATTCGAACCTGCAACCCGCGGAGTAGAAATCCGCTACTCTATCCAGTTGAGCTACGGGACCGTGGCGGCCTTGTAGCACCGCCAATATGAAAAATCCGCCTTTCCGCCAAGTCCGTCCGAACCGATTTTTGTGGTCGAACGACAAAGGCGAGCAGGGCGCCCGCCCTGCGTTGGCCTGTCCAGCCTGCCGAGCCGCACGACGCTGCAGCCGGGGGCCGGTCAAAGGAATGTCGGCAATGCGATCTGCGACGTTTTCGTCCGTTCATGTCCGCGCCTTCACTCCGTCACCTTTTCGCGCACTTTTGGCCCCAACGCGGCGTTCGACCGCGGGGCGTTCAGGAGCTCCATCATGATCGGATTGGTTCGTGCCGCCACGATATGCGCCACGCTGCTGCTCGCCCTGGTGGGCGCCCAGGCCGCGGACAAGGCCTTCAAGCGCGACGATCTCGCCGATTCCGCGATCAAGCTGGAAGCCCAGATCAAGAGCGAGGCCGGCGCGGTCAACAAATCGGCCGCGACCCTGCGCACCGAAGCCGACGCCGCCTTCAAGCGCAATGATTTCCGCGGCGGGCTGCAAATCCTCGGCCAGATCGCGGCGACCACGCCCGAGGACGGCGCTAACTGGCTGCGGCTCGCCAGGACGATCTTCCAGATCCGCTCGGCGAGCTCCAGCGAACAGACGTTCCTGATGGAGCGCGCCTCCACTGCCGCCTACATCGCCTATCAGCGCGCCGGCAATGCGGGCGAGGAGGCGGACGCGCTGGCCGTGCTCGGCAAAGCGCTTGCCGAGCGCAAGCTGTGGCGCCCGGCGCTGGACAGCTTGCGGCTGTCGCTCGACATGCGCGAGGTCGCCGATGTCCGCGGCCAGTATGAGAAGATGCGCGGCGAGCACGGTTTCCGGCTGCTCGATTATACCGTCGATTCCGACGCGGCCTCGCCGCGGGCCTGCTTCCAGTTCTCGGAGGAACTCGCCAAGCGCGTCGACTTCGCGCCGTATCTCGCGCTCGCGGGCACCGACAAGCCGGCCTTGTCGGCGGAAGGCCAGCAGCTCTGCGTCGACGGGCTGAAGCACGGCGAGCGCTACAACATCAATCTGCGCGCCGGCCTGCCGTCGACCGTCAAGGAGACCCTGCCGAAATCGGCCGAGTTCAACATCTATGTCCGCGACCGCAAGCCGTTCGTGCGGTTCACTGGGCGGGCCTATGTGCTGCCGCGGACCGGACAGCGCGGTATCCCGGTGGTCAGCGTCAACACGCCGGCGGTCAAGGTCGACGTCTTCCGGATCGGCGACCGCAACCTGATCAACACGGTGATCGACAGCGACTTCCAGAGCACGCTGAGCCGCTACCAGCTCTCCGATCTCGGCGACCAGCGCGGCGTCAAGGTGTGGTCCGGCGAGCTTGCGACTGCGACCACGCTGAACCAGGACGTCGTCACGGCGTTTCCGGTCGACCAGGCGCTCGGCGACCTGCAACCCGGTGTCTATGTCATGACCGCCGCGGCCAAGGGGCCGGGGACCGACGACGACGGCACGCTAGCGACGCAATGGTTCATCGTCTCGGACATGGGCCTGTCGGCCTTCTCCGGCAATGACGGTATCCACGTCTTCGTCAACTCGCTGGCTTCGACCGAACCGGTCGCCAACGCCGACGTGAAACTAGTCGCCCGCAACAACGAGATCCTGGCGACCCGCAAGACCGATGCCGCCGGCCATGTGCTGTTCGAGCAAGGCCTGGCCCGGGGCGAGGGCGGGTTGTCGCCGGCACTGCTGACCGTCACGGGCGAGAAGGCCGACTACGCCTTCCTGAGCCTGAAGACCAATGCGTTCGACCTCACCGACCGCGGCGTCGCGGGCCGGGCGATCCCGGCCGGCGCGGACGCCTTCGTCTACGCCGAGCGTGGCGTCTACCGCTCCAACGAGACCGTTTATCTGACCGCGCTGTTGCGCGACGGGCAGGGCAATGCCCTGACCGGGACGCCGCTGACCATGGTGATCGAGCGCCCCGACGGCGTCGAATTCCGCCGCGCCGTGCTGCCCGACCAGGGCGCCGGCGGCCGGATGCTGGCGGTGGCGCTCAATTCGGCGGTGCCGACCGGCACCTGGCGCGCCCGTGTCTTTACCGACCCGAAGGGCTCGTCGGTCGGCGAGACCACCTTCATGGTCGAGGATTACATTCCCGAACGGGTCGAATTCGATCTGACCAGCAAGGAGAAGGTGATCAAAGCTGAAGTTCCAGTGGAGCTTCAGGTCTCCGGCCATTTCCTCTACGGCGCGCCGGCCTCGGGCCTGCAGCTCGAGGGCGACATGCTGGTAGCGCCCGCGGCGAACGGCCGGCCCGGTTATGCCGGCTATCAGTTCGGCGTCGACGACGAGCAGACCGCGAGCAACGAGCGGACCCCGATCGAGGACCTGCCGGAGGCCGATGCCAACGGCGCGGCGACCTTTCCGGTGAAGCTCGAGAAGGTGCCGACCTCGACGCGGCCACAGGAGGCCCAGATCTACATCCGCATGGCGGAGACCGGCGGCCGCTCGGTGGAACGCAAGATCGTGCTGCCGGTGGCGCCTAGCGCCTCGCTGATCGGCGTCAAGCCGCTGTTCGGCGACAAGAGCGTTGCCGAGGGCGACAAGGCCGAGTTCGACGTCGTGTTCGTCGCGCCCGACGGCAAGCAGCTGCCGCGCAACGGGCTGCGCTACGAGCTGTTGAAGCTGGAGTCGCGTTACCAGTGGTACCGGCAGAATTCGTCCTGGCAGTATGAGCCGGTCAAGTCGACCCGCCGCGTCGCCGATGGCGACGTCAACCTCGCGGCCGACAAGCCGATGCGCCTGGCCTTCCAGCCGCAGCCCGGCCGCTACCGGCTCGACGTGAAATCGACCGACGCCGACGGCCCCGTCACCTCGGTGCAGTTCGACGTCGGCTGGTATTCCGACGGCAGCGCCGACACGCCCGATCTATTGGAAACCTCGATCGACAAGCCGGAATATGCCTCGGGCGACACGATGACCGTGTCGGTCAATGCGCGCACGTCAGGCAAGCTGACGGTCTATGTGCTTGGCGACCGCCTGCTGACCACCCAAAGCGTCGACGTCACGGAGGGCACCCGGCAGGTCAAGCTCCCCGTCGGCAAGGAATGGGGCACCGGCGCGTATGTCATGACGACGTTGCGCCGTCCGCTCGATGCCGCCGCCGGGCGCATGCCCGGCCGCGCGATCGGACTGAAATGGTTCGGCATCGACAAGAAAGCGCGCACGCTTGCCGTCGAACTGTCGCCGCCCGCGTTGGTGCGGCCGGGCTCGACACTGAAGATCCCGGTCAAGCTCGGCGGGCTCAATCCCGGCGAGGATGCCAAGGTGGTGCTCGCCGCGGTCGATGTCGGCATTCTCAATTTGACCAATTACAAGCCGCCGGCGCCGGACGACTACTACCTTGGCCAGCGCCGCCTGACCGCCGAGATCCGCGACCTCTACGGCCAGCTGATCGACGGCATGCAAGGTACCCGCGGCCAGATCCGCAGCGGCGGCGACTCTGCCGGCGCCGAGCTGCAGGGCTCGCCGCCAACGCAGAAGCCGCTCGCGCTCTATTCCGGCATCCTCACGGTCGGGCCTGACGGGACGGCCGAGGTGAGCTTTGATATCCCGGAATTTGCCGGCACCGCGCGGGTGATGGCGGTGGCGTGGAGCGCAACCAAGGTCGGCCGCGCCAATGTCGACGTGATCGTGCGCGATCCCGTGGTGGTGACCGCGACCTTGCCGCGCTTCCTGCTGACCGGTGACAAGGGCACCATCAGCATGGATATCGACAATGTCGAAGGTGCCGCCGGCAACTATGCCATCAGCGTCAAGGCGAGCGGCCCGATCAAGGCTTCCGGCAATTCGACCACGACGGTGAAGCTCGCCGCCAAGCAGCGCTCCTCGCTGTCGCTGGGCCTCGAGGCCGGCGGCGCCGGACGTGCCGAGTTCGACGTCGACATCTCCGGGCCGAACGGGCTGACGCTGGCGCGGCATTATGCGCTCGACGTCAAGCCGGCGACCCAGGTTCTGGCGCGCCGTTCGATCCGCACGCTGGCGAAGGGCGAAAGCCTGACGCTGACCTCGGACATGTTCTCCGATCTTGTGCCGGGTACCGGCAGCGTTTCGGTCTCGGCGAGCCTGTCGACCGCGCTCGATGCCGCGAGCATTCTGAAGGCGCTCGACCGCTACCCGTATGGCTGCTCCGAGCAGATCACGAGCCGCGCGTTGCCGTTGCTCTATGTCAATGATCTCGCCGCCGGTGCCCATCTTGCGATGGACACCGCGGTCGACCAGCGCATCCGCGACGCGATCGAGCGGCTCCTCGCTCGACAGGGGTCCAACGGCTCGTTTGGCCTGTGGTCGGCGGGCGGCGACGACGCCTGGCTCGATGCCTACGTCACAGACTTCCTGACCCGGGCCCGCGAAAAGGGCTTTGCGGTGCCGGACGTGCTGTTCAAGAACGCGCTCGACCGCGTCAGGAACTCGGTGGTCAATGCCAACGAGCCGGAGAAGGACGGCGGCCGCGATCTGGCCTACGGCCTCTATGTGCTCGCGCGCAACGGCGCGGCGCCGATCGGTGATCTGCGCTATCTCGCCGACACCAAGCTGAACAATCTGGCGACCCCGATCTCCAAGGCCCAGCTTGCGGCGGCGCTGGCGCTGGTCGGCGACAAGGCGAGGGCCGAGCGGGTCTATGGTGCCGCGCTCGATGCGCTGAACCCGAAACCCGTGATCGAGTTCGGTCGGGTCGACTACGGCTCGGCGCTGCGCGATGCTGCTGCGCTGGTCTCGCTCGCTGGCGAAGGCAATGCACCGCGCACCACGCTGACCCAAGCCGTGCTGCGGGTCGAGGCGGCGCGGGGACTGTCGCCCTACACCTCGACGCAGGAAAATGCGTGGATGGTGCTGGCGGCGCGGGCGCTCGCCAAGGAGACGCTGGCGCTCGACATCAACGGCCAGCCGGTCAAGACCGCGGTCTATCGCAGCTACAAGGCCGAGGAGATGACCGGCCAGCCGCTCAGGATCACCAATACCGGCGATGCGCCGGTGCAGGCGGTGATCTCGGTGTCGGGCTCGCCGGTCACGCCGGAGCCGGCGGCCTCCAACGGCTTCAAGATCGAGCGCAGCTATTTCACGCTCGACGGCAAGCCGGCCGATGTCACCAAGGCGAAACAGAATGACCGCTTCGCGGTTGTCCTGAAGGTGACGGAAGCCAAACCGGAGTTCGGTCACATCATGGTGGCCGACTATCTGCCGGCCGGGCTCGAGATCGACAACCCGAACTTGGTGTCATCGGGGGATTCCGGCACGCTCGCGTGGATCGAGGACGGCGTCGAGCCGAAGAACACCGAGTTCCGCGATGACCGCTTCACGGCGGCGATCGATCGGGGCGCCAACGACAAAGCGGTGTTTACGGTCGCCTATGTCGTGCGCGCGGTGTCGCCGGGCAAATATGTGCTGCCGCGGGCCTATGTCGAGGACATGTACAATCCCTCGCGCTATGGCCGCAGCGGAACCGGTGCGGTTGAGGTGAAGCCGGCGAAATGAACAAGGACGCGCGGCGCAAACTCTTCTCGTCATGGCCGGGCTTGACCCGGCCATTCATAGGCGCGTCCATGCGAACGAAGGATGTGGATGCCCGGGTCAAGCCCGGGCATGACAAGCGCAGCGGGCGGCTGGCGCTCCGCGTCGCGGCCGCAATGGCCGTCGTCCTTATTGCGATCACCGGCGCCTTCGCCGCCTGGATCGTTTCGCTCGGGCCGTTGCCGCTCGACAAGGCGCAGCAGGTCTCGACCACGGTGATCGATCGCAACGGCAAGTTGCTCCGCGCCTATGCGATGACGGACGGGCGCTGGCGGCTGCCGGTCGATGCGAAGACGTCAGTCGATCCCACCTATCTGAAGCTCTTGTTCGCCTATGAGGACAAGCGCTTCTATGAGCATCGCGGCATCGATCCGCTGGCGCTGTCGCGCGCCGCATTCCAGCTTCTCACCAGCGGTCATATCGTCTCGGGCGGTTCGACGATCACGATGCAGCTGGCGCGGCTGATCGAGCCGCGCCACCAGCGCTCGGTCTACGCAAAGCTGCGGCAGATGGTGCGGGCGGTCGAACTGGAGCGGCAGCTCTCGAAGGACCAGATCCTCGATCTCTATCTTGCGCTGGCGCCGTTCGGCGGCAATCTCGAGGGCATCCGTGCCGCCTCGATCGCCTATTTCGGCAAGGAGCCGAAGCGGCTGTCGCTCGCCGAAGCCGCGCTGCTGGTGGCGCTGCCGCAATCGCCGGAGCGGCGGCGGCTCGATCGTTACCCGGACGCCGCCCACGCCGCCCGCGACCGCGTGCTCGAGCGCATGGTCGAGGATGGCGTGGTGTCGAAGGACGATGCCGCGCAGGCCACGGCGACGGCGGTGCCGAAGATGCGCAAGCAGATTCCGATCCTGGCGCCGCATTCGTCCGATCAGGCGATCGCGACGATTAAGGATGCGCCCGTCATCAAGCTGACGCTCGACGCCGCGCTACAACGGAACCTGGAGGCGCTGGCGCGCGACCGCGCCATTGCGCAGGGGCCTGATGTCTCGGTTGCGATCGTCGTGGTCGACAATGAGACGGGCGACGTGCTCGCGCGCGTCGGCTCGGCGGATTATTTCGACGAGCGGCGGGCCGGGCAGGTCGACATGACGCGCGCGGTGCGCTCGCCGGGCTCGACCTTGAAGCCGTTCATCTATGGCCTTGCCTTCGAAGATGGCTTTGTCCATCCCGACAGCCTGATCGAGGACCGGCCGATCCGCTTCGGCACCTACGCGCCGGAAAATTTCGACATGACGTTCCAGGGCACGGTGCCGATCCGCAAGGCGCTGCAATTGTCGCTCAACGTGCCGGCGATCGCGCTGCTCGACCGGGTCGGTGCCAGCCGGCTGTCGTCGCGGCTGAAGCAGGCCGGCACCAGTCTCGTGCTGCCGAAGGACGAGGCGCCGGGCCTTGCGATGGGTCTTGGCGGTGTCGGCATCACGTTGCAGGATCTCGCTCAGCTCTATTCCGGCCTGGCACGGCTCGGCGCGACTAAACCGTTGCGCGAGATCATGCAGGAGAATGACAGTCGCGACACGATGCGGCTGATGGATCAGGCTGCGGCCTGGCAGGTCGGCAACGTCCTGCTCGGCACGCCGCCGCCGGAGAACGGCGTGCACAACCGGATCGCGTTCAAGACCGGCACCAGCTATGGCTATCGCGATGCCTGGTCGGTCGGCTTCGACGGCCGCGTCACGATCGGCGTCTGGGTCGGCCGTCCCGACGGCGCGCCGGTGCCGGGTCTGGTTGGCCGCACCGCCGCGGCGCCGATCCTGTTCGACGCCTTTGCACGCACCGGCAAAATCCCGGCGGCATTGCCGAAGCCGCCACGCGGCGTGCTGGTCGCCTCCAACGCGAAACTGCCGCCGCCGCTGCGCCGCTTCCGGCCGCTCGGCGAACTGGTCCGTAGCGGCAACGACCAGGCTCCGCACATCCAGTTTCCGCTGAACGGCTCGCGCATCGATGTCGATCAATCCGAGGGCGGCCGCAATGCCGCGCTGCCGGTCAAGGTTGCCGGCGGGGTGCTGCCGCTGACGGTGCTCGTGAATGGTGTCTCAGCCGGGGACATCGACAGCCGGCGCCAGCGCCTGATCGAGCCGCCCGGGCCGGGCTTTGCGCGGCTCACCGTGATCGACGCCACGGGGGCCGCGGATACCGTTGTGATCCGCGTGCAATGATCGCACGGGAAAGCGGAGCGGCACGGCCGGAAAGCGGAACAGCACAGTTGTTTGCGCTGCGGTTTCATCGTATGCGAAACCCATGGTGGATGGCCTCCAACCCCGGCGCTTCGGAGCAGGGCAACAGTCTGTAAAACCTGCGCATTCGAGCCGCAGGCTGTTCATGGCGTTCGAGTTCGCAACGGCCAGCCAATGGCGTTCGATCCTGTTCCTGACGCTGACCTGCCTGGTGCTGTTCCTGCCGGGCTTCTTCACCATCCCGCCGATCGACCGTGACGAGGTCCGCTTTGCCCAGGCGACCAAGCAGATGGTCGAGAGCGGCGATTTCGTCGACATCCGCTTCCAGGACGACGTCCGTTACAAGAAACCGGTTGGCATCTACTGGATGCAGGCGGCTGCGCTGAAGACCGTCTCCGCGCTCGGAGTGCCGCGCGCCCAGGTCCGCATCTGGGTGTACCGCCTGCCGTCCCTGATCGGCGCCATCGGCGCCGTTTTGCTGACCTATTGGACGGCGCTGGCCTTCGTGACGCGGCAGGGGGCGGTGCTGGCCGCCCTGATGATGGCAAGCTGCGTGCTGCTCGGGGTCGAAGCGCGGCTCGCCAAGACCGACGCGATGCTGCTGCTGACCGTCACCGCGGCGATGGGCGCGATGGCGCGAGTCTATCTGTCGTGGCAGCGCGGCGAGGATCCCGCACACCCTTCATGGGGTCCGCCCGCGGTGTTCTGGACGGCACTGGCGGTCGGCATCCTGCTCAAGGGGCCGCTGATCCTGATGTTCGTCGGCCTTGCGATGGCGGGGCTTGCGATTCTCGACCGATCGGCGGCTTGGTTCTGGCGCATGCGCCCGGTCTGGGGCCTGATGTGGACCCTGGTGCTGGTGCTGCCGTGGTTCGTGCTGATCTTCCTGCGCGCCGGCGAGACCTTCTTTGCCGACTCGGTCGGCGGCGACATGCTGAGCAAGCTCGGTGCGCAGGAATCCCATGGCGCGCCGCCTGGACTCTATCTGCTGCTGTTCTGGATCACGTTCTGGCCCGGTGCGCCGCTGGCCGGCATGGCGGCGCCTGCGGTTTGGCGGGCGCGGCGCGAGCCCGGTGCGCAGTTCCTGCTGGCCTGGCTGATCCCGTCCTGGATCGTGTTCGAGGCCGTGCTGACCAAGCTGCCGCATTACGTGCTGCCGCTCTATCCGGCGATCGCGATCCTGACCGTCGGCGCGCTGGAGCGGCGCGTGCTGTCGCGCTCGCCCTGGCTGTTGCGCGGCGCCGCCTGGTGGTTCGCGATCCCCGCATTCGGCGCGGTGCTGGTGATCGTCGGCGCCATCAAGGCGATCCATCAGCCGGTGTTTCCGGCCTGGCCGTTGTTCGCCGTTGCGATGGTGTTCGGCCTGATCGCGTGGTGGTTGTTCGAGGACAGCCGCGCCGAGCGCTCGCTGCTCAATGCGGTGATTGCCGCGGCGCTGATGGCAGCCGGCACCTATGGTGTGGTGCTGCCGCGGCTCACCACCGTATTTCCGAGCCAGGAGGTCGCGCGCGCCTTGCGTAACGTGACCTGCGTCGGCCCGAAGGCGGCAGCCGCCGGCTTCCACGAGCCGAGCCTCGTGTTCATGACCGATACCTCGACGCTGCTCACCGACGGATCGGGCGCCGCGGATTTCCTCGGGCAGGGCTCCTGCCGCTTCGCGCTGGTCGAACAGCGCTCGGAGCGCGCCTTCGTGCAGCGCGCCGAGGCGATTGGCCTGCGCTACAACGCGCCGGTGCGCGTCGAGGGCTACAACATCTCGCAGGGCAAGGCGGTCTCGATCGCGATCTTCCGTTCCGAAGGGACGGAATGACATGCCGGCGCCGCCAGCCATCCCGGATTCTGCCAATTATTTCGGACGATTGCTGACGCTGGTTTGGCTGTCCCTTGCCCAGCTCGTGCGGGCGCCGTCGCATTCGCGCCGCGCCGAGGCGGCGCGCCGCTCCGCGCGCCACGGACTTTTGCTCGTCGTCATCGTCGGCGCCGTGATCATCACGCTGATGTATGCGTTCGATGTCACCGAGATCGGTCTGATGCCGCCACGCGGCACGCCGGGTCTCTGGTGGGTGAAGACGCTCACCGATTTCGGCAAGGACGAGTATGTGCTGTGCGCGCTTGGCCTGCTGCTGATCGTGGTCGCGCTGGCGGCGCCTGCGCTGCGCGGCGTGCCGCGCGCCACCTTGCTTGGCTTCGGGACAAGGCTGCAATACCTGTTTCTGTCGGTCGTGCTCTCGGTCGCTGTCGGCGAATTGATCAAGTGGATCGTCGGCCGCGGGCGGCCCTTTGTCGGCGGCAAGGCCAATGCCTTCAACTTCCAGCATTTCGCCGGCACCGAGGCCTATTCGAGCTTTCCGTCGGGACATTCGATCACGGCGTTCGCGCTGGCCTTTGCCATATCCGCGGTGTGGCCGGGCGCGCGGTTCGTGATGCTGGTCTATGCGCTGGTCATCGCCGCGACCCGGCTCGTGCTGCTGGCGCATCATCCGAGCGACGTGGTGGCCGGCGCGCTGGTCGGGGTGATCGGCGCAATGGTCGTGCGCTACTGGTTCGCCGCCCGCCGCCTTGGTTTTGCCATTCATCGCGACGGCACTGTGGTGGCGCTGTCAGGACCGTCGGACGGGCGTCTCAAAAGGGTTGCGAGGAGCGCCTTCGCCCCATAAAAGCGGTCGCCCGACGGCCGGATCGGGCTGGTTCCATCGCCGACAACACCAACCACGAGTGCCGATTTGCCTGCTCCCGACCAGACGCCGGTCGCCGTTTCCATCGTCGTGCCCGTGCGCAACGAGGCGGACAATATCGCGCCGTTGATCGCCGAGATCGCGGCCGCGCTCGACGGACGCTGGGCCTACGAGGTCGTCTACGTCAATGACGGCTCGACGGATGCCACCGGCGAGCGGCTGAGCGCGGTCATGGCCGGGCGGCCCAATCTCCGGCAGCTTCGCCACGCGGTCTCGTCGGGCCAGTCGGCGGCCGTGCGCAGCGGCGTGCGCGCCGCGCGCGGCGCGATCGTGGCGACGCTCGACGGTGACGGGCAGAACAATCCCGCCTTCCTGCCGGACCTGATTGCGGCGGTCGAGAGCGGCAATGGCCGCGTCGGCCTCGCCGCGGGCCAGCGCGTCGGGCGCAAGGACACCGGCTTCAAGAAGCTGCAATCGCGCATCGCCAACACGGTGCGCGGCATCATCCTGCGCGACGGCACCCGCGACACCGGATGCGGCCTGAAGGCGTTTCCGCGCGAGGTGTTTCTGGCGATGCCTTACTTCGACGGGCTGCATCGTTTTCTTCCGGCACTGGTCCGCCGCGAGGGGCTGGCGATTGCCTATGTCGACGTCGTCGACCGGCCGCGCCATTCCGGCGTGTCGAACTATGGATTTTTCGACCGGCTCTGGATCGGGATCATGGATCTCGCCGGCGTGTGGTGGCTGATCCGCCGCAAGAAGCCGACGCCGGTCGTCACTGAAGTGGTCGCTGAAGTGCCCGATGTCGCTGGCGTGCCAGGCGTGACCGAGGTGAAGTGATGCTGATTCAGTACGGTCAGGCGCTGAGCGCCTATCTCTACGACGTGTTCATCGCCAAGTTCGACTTCTGGCTGGCGTTCGGCCTGATCGCGCAACTGTTCTTCACCGCGCGCTTCCTCGTGCAGTGGATTTCCAGCGAACGCGCCGGCCAGAGCGTGGTGCCGATGGCGTTCTGGTTCTTTTCGATGGGTGGCGGCCTGATGACGCTGATCTACGGGCTTGCCAAGCGCGAGCCCGTCATCATCATCGGGCAGGGTCTCGCCACGCTGATCTACATCCGCAACATCATGCTGATCGTGAAGAACCGCGGCCGCGGGTCGAAGACACTCGATAGCTGATTGCCGTCATCGCCGGAGCGGCGAGCGGTATGCCGGGCCTTGTTCGGGAATCTCGATAGATTCCAGCATCGGGCTCAGCCCGGGATCAATTGCGACCGAATCTGAACCAAGGTCAAACATTCGCCCCAAGCGGCATGGCATCTACGGCTTGCCGTGGGCGTGGCGGCATCTCGAGACCGTGCCCCAGGGGATGAGGGGCGTTGATGACCAGCCGTGACGAAGCGACGAAAGCGGGCGGTTATCGATCGAGCGTCCGCGATATTCCGTCGCTTGACGAGCCACCGCTGACCGGCGAGCGCAAATTGCCTGACCGGCGCGCCGTCAGTCTCCGCTGGATGGCGGGGACGATTCTGATCGGATCCGCCGCCGTCGCTCTTCTGGCTGGCGCGCTTCGCGGGGCATTTGGCGATCACGCGCGATTCGCAGCCGCGCCGGTCGTGTCACTTCCGCGCTTCGCAGGGCAGGTAGTTGACGAGGCGCGACGCGGCGATCGTCTCGACCGGAGGCTCGGCCCGCAGGGCAATTCCGCTGCGCTCAAGATTGAGCAGCTGAGCGATGCCGGCGCGGTCCGTCGATTTACCCGCGTGTCAGCGCGGCTCGCGGAGATCGATCCCGAGCCACACCAGGAAGCGCGGGGAGACGAAAAGGACGACGCGCGAGCGGGCTCGCAACGCGACCTGCTGTCGGAGCTGCCGGCCATCATACGGACAGGTCCAGCGCGGCGCCCGCTGCCGGGCGGCACCAGCGCCTATGCTGACGGTGAAGACGTGCCGCGTCCGCCGGCTCCGATCGGCGAGGCTGTCAACGTCACCAACCTTCCGAAGTCGCCTACGTCGTCGCGTCACCGCCGACATGTCATTATCGCGAGAAGCGGCGACACGCTGGCCGCCATTCTGCGGGCGCTGGCGGCGGCCGCGGAGGACGCGCCGGCGATCCTTGCCGCCTTCCCGTCGCCGGGCGCTCGAGAGACGCTGTCCGGTGGCGAGAAAATCACGGTCGTCGAACAGGGCGAAGACGCCGGTTCGCCACGCGGCCATGTCGCGAAGGTGTCGATCGAACGGGCCGGCTCGGATGTGTCCGCCGTCGGTCGCACCGATGGCGGCCAATACCAGCCGATCGTGCCGGAACAGCCCGACATCGCCGCGCGGAGCGAGAGCCCGCTGCGTGAGTCGATCGATACGCATTCCGTTCCGGGCGAAACACTGCGTGACGGCCTTGACGCGCTTGCGCGCTCCAACCACGTCGACCAGGGGATCGTTGCTGAACTGATGCGGCTCTGTGGCCGCGATTTCGATCTCGACGAGCCGCTCGGCGACGCCGATGTGGCCGAGATCATCTACGCGCCGAACGACATCGGTCAGCCGGAGTTGGTCTTCATCGATTTGACGGCGGGCGGACAGTCCCGCCGGTACTATCGCTTCACGGCGCCGGACGATGGCAGCTCCGATTTCTATGATGAGACCGGCCAGTCCATCACCAGATTCCTGTTGCGCAAGCCGGTCGTGAGCGGGCGGCTCGGCGACGGCTTTGGTTGGCGGATTCATCCGATCCTTGGCGACCGCCGTTTCCATGAGGGCGTCGATTATGCGGCGCCCTATGGTTCGCCCATCGCGGCCGCGGGCGCCGGCGTCGTCGAGACCGAAGGGTACGAACGCGGGTACGGGAAATATATCCGCGTGCGGCACGACCGCGGCTATGAGACGACCTATGCCCACGTCGCGAGCTTCCCGCCCGGGCTGAAGATTGGAGACCGCGTTCGTCAGGGCGAGACGATCGCCTTTGTCGGATCGACCGGGCTCTCGACCGGACCGCACCTCTATTACGAGGTGCGGATCAACGGCCGCAACGTCGATCCGCTTCGGATGAAGCTGTCGGGCGGCCGGCTGCTGCAAGGCGATCTGCTCGGGGCTTTCGATCGCCAGCGTGACAGCATCGACCAACTCGCTGCCATCTCCGCGCTTCTGCCGCGGCGTTTCGGCTCCGAACATCGGCCGCCGACATAGCGAGCGCAGATCGCATCACGCCATGCCGGCGCGGCGGGCCTTGCCGGGGTCAGGAGCCCGGAGAGCTCGAAGGCACTGGCGCCGCAACGTCGGTCGCTTCCATGGTGATGCTCTCGCGATCGGCGGCGGTCTCGCCGGCGGCGTCGAGCACGGGATAGGCGACCGAGCAGATGTGCGAATGGATGCGGCGAAGGTCGCGCAGCACGTCGAGATGCAGCGAAGTGGTCTCGATGGTTTCGGGCCGGCCTTCGCGCAGGCGCTCCAGATGGCGCTCGACGGCGGCCAATTCGGCCGCGCGCAGCGCCGCCTTCTCGGTGAGCAGCTTGCGCGCCTCGTTGGCATCGCCCGACATGAACACGCCGAACGCGATCCGCAGCGAGTCGATCGTGCGCTTGTGGAACGCCGACAATTCCTCCGCGCCTTCGGTGGAGAATTGCAGGCGATGCTTGATCTTCTTGGTCGCGAGCTCGCTCAGGTTCTTGTCGATGATGTCGCCGATATGCTCGAGATTGATCGCGAACGCGACGATCTCCATCGCGCGCTGGCCCTCGCGCTCGTCCAGGCTGCCGCGGGTGAGTTTCGTGACGTAAAGCTTGATCGCCTCGTTCAGCCGGTCGACGGTGTTGTCCATCTTCGACACCTGGTCAACCAGGGCGCGATCGTTGGTCAGCATCGCCGCCATCACCTTGCGCAGCATGGCCTCGGTGTGATCGCCCATATGCAGCACCTCGCGCGCCGCATCGGCCAGCGCCAGTGAAGGCGTCTCCAACGCACTCTCGTCGAGATAGCGCGGCCGTGATGGATCGGTCTCCTGCGCTCGCTTCGGCAGCAGACGCTCGAGCAGCCGCGCCATGTGGTCGAGCACGCCGATGAACAGCAGCGCAGTCGCGACGTTGAAGGCGATGTGGAACAGCGCAGTCGCCTTGGCGAGATCGGGCTGCCAGGCGTAGATGATCTCGGTGATCGGGCGCAGGAACGGCGCCACCAGCAGGATGCCGACGACGCGGTTGACGAGATTGCCGACCGGCAGCCGGTAGCTCGCCGGATTGTCGCGACGCGCGCCCTCCAGCAGCGGATTGATGGCACTGCCGAGGTTGGCGCCGAGCACCAGCGCAAATGCGGCATAGGGCGAGATGAACTGGGAAAAGGCCAGCGACATCACCAGCAGCACGCTGGCGACACTGGAATGGACCAGCCAGGTGACGACGGCGCCGATCAGGATACAGAGCACGGGATCGCCGGTGATCGCGCCCAGGAACACGCGCACGCCCGGAGCATTCTCGGCGGGCGCCATCGTATCGAGCAGGATGTGCAGCGCCAGCAGCATCAGGCCGAGGCCGATCGAGACGCGGCCGAGATCCTTGATCCGGGAGCGCGGCCCGCTGCGGAACGCGACGAGGCCGACAATGAACAGGACCGGCGCGATGGCGGCGACGTTGAACGACAGCACCTGCACGATCAGCGTGGTGCCGATATTGGCACCGAGCATGATCGCGAGCGCCGGCACCAGGCTGACGATCTCTTCGGCGGCGAAGGAACTGGTGATCAGGGCAGTCGCGGTCGAACTCTGGAGCAGGGCGGTCAGGCCGAGGCCGGCGCCAAGGGCGGTAAAGCGATTGCGCAGCGCCCGGGCGAGCAGCAGCCGCAAATCCGGTCCGAAGGCGCGCAGAATCCCGCTATGGACCATGTGCAGGCCCCACAGCAGGAGCGCCACGCCCCCCATCAGATCGAGCAGAACAATGCTTCCCATGCTTCCTGGCATCCCGGCGAATTCGAGTCGAATGAACATAGGTATCGCCTATCGACTGGCGATCAACCCCTTTTTGTTCTCATGCGACCACGGCGGGAGCGACGCAGGCTATCGAGTGAGGCGGCCCATCAGGGAGACCTCATTCGACCTGCAGCACATATCCTTCAACTATTCAATCTTTGATTGATCAAACTCGTGTCGCCCGGCGGGGGCGCCCCGGTAAACGAATCTCGAACGCGACCGCTCAATTGCGATGGGTTCCGCTAGGCAGTTTCCAATCTTTCCCCGCTATGACGATAGGCCAGGAAGTTGCCCAGAAAGGCTTGGGGATCAGAATGTTTATGAATCGCCGCAAGAGCGAACGCCGCCCGTGCCGGAGCGTCGCCAAAATTCAGCTGGGCACAGGGTCGCTGCCACGCGACTGCATGATCACGGATATTTCGGCCGGCGGCGTCAAGGTGATCGCCGAATATCTGGAGATCCCGCCGGAATTTACCATCATCCTGTCGAGCGGCAGTCCGCGTCAGTGCCGGCTGGCCTGGCAAATCGGGCACGAGTTCGGCGCCCAGTTCGTCGACTGAATCAGCCATTTGGCTGCTGTCTCGCCAGGCGTCCGGCACCGCATCTGGGCCGGATGACGGCGACATGATGGCATCCTTAACCGGACCTTAGGGTTAAGCTGTGAGCATCCCGGAACCTTCGCCGTTCCGAGTCTCGCTTTATGTTTGAGAAATTCCCCCGACCCTCAGGCCGCGTGCGCCGTCTCGCGGGCACGGTATCTGCTGCGATCCTGCTGATCGGGTTGTCTGCCTGTCAAACCTCCGGCCCGTCTGACATCACCGGCTCATTGGGCGACACGGCGGAGGCCACGCCGGCCCCGGCCGATCCGCGGCGCGACATCGCGACCTACCACGAGCGGGTCCGCGCCAACCCGAAAGACACCGACGCCGCGCTGAAATACGCCCGGGCGCTGCGCGCCACCGGCCAGCGGGCCCAGGCGGTCGCCGTCATGGAGCAGGCGGTGCTGGCGCAGCCCAGCAACAAGGCGCTGCTCGCGGGTTACGGACGGGCGCTCGCCGACAACGGCAATTTCCAGCAGGCATTCGACGTGCTCGGGCGCGCGCATACCCCGGAAGATCCGGACTGGCGCATCCTGTCGGCGCAGGGCGCCGTGCTCGACCAACTCGATCGCCACGACGAGGCGCGGCAGTATTATGCGAGTGCGCTGAAGATCGTGCCTGACGATCCGTCAGTGCTCTCCAATATCGGGCTGTCCTATCTGCTGTCGAAGGACCTGCCGAAGGCCGAGGAGACGCTGCGCCGCGCGCGGGAGCGCGCCCCCGGCGACATGCGGGTGCGAACCAATCTCGCCGTCGTGGTTGGCTTGCAGGGCCGCCAGTCCGATGCGGAAACCATCATGAAGGCCGATTTGCCGGCGGAGCAGGGCTCAGCCAACGTCGCCGCGCTGAAGCGACTGTTGGCGCGCAGGGATGCGAGCCGCACCGACGCCGAGAAGATCCCGGTCGCAGCCAGTCGCCGCGACTAGAGCGCTAGCGGGACGCTAGCCGGCGGCCCGGCGCCCGTCATTTCGGCGCGACTGCAGCTTCCTGAGGATCGGCGACAGGAACGACTCGCGGGCTTCGGCGAGATCGGGACGGCCGGTGAGGCGCTGCGCGATCTGCAGGAAAGTCCTTGTGGTGCGGTGACGCGCGGAGACTTCCGCGATCATCTGGCCGTTGTTGGCGGCTTCACCGAACAGCCTGCAGTCGAACGGGATCGCCGCGATCGGCTGGCTCTCGATCGTCTTGGCGAAATCCTTGACCTCGATCTCGGGTCGCTTCGACATGCCGACCTGATTCAGGCAGTAGAGCGGCGGGCGGTCGTTCGGACGCGCGGTCCTCAACAGGTTCATCATGTTCTTGGTGTTGCGCATGTTGGCGAGGTCGGGCTCGGCCACGATCAGGATATCGTCGGCACCGACCAGCACGCGTTTGGTCCAGGCGGTCCATTGATGCGGCACGTCGAGCACGATGCAGGACGTCGTCATGCGCATCGTATCGAAGATGGCATCGAACGCCTCGGCGCCGAAATCGTAGACCTGGTCGAGGGTGGCCGGCGCCGCCAGCAGGCTGAGATGATCGCCGCACTTTGCGAGCAGGCGTTCCATGAAGGCAGAGTCCGGACGCTCGGGCGAGAACACGGCGTTGGCGATGCCCTGCACCGGGTCCTGATTGTAGTCCAGGCCGGCCGTACCGAAGGCGAGGTCGAGATCGACGACGACCGAATCCAGCCCGAGGTCGCGTGCGATGGTCCAGGCGACATTGTGGGCAATGGTCGAGGCGCCGACGCCACCCTTGGCGCCCGCGACCGCGATCAGGCGGCCGACCGAGACCGCTTCGGAGGCCGAGAACAGGCTGCAGATCGAGCGCACGATGTCGAGCACCTTGACCGGCCCGATGACGTAGTCGTTGACGCCGCGCCGGACCAATTCGCGATATGGCGCAGTCTCGCCGGCCGTGCCGAGCACCACGACGCGGGTGCCGGGATCGCAGACCGTGGCGAGCTCGTCGAGACCGGCGAGGAAATCATGATCCGGCTCGGTCTCGAGCATGATGACGTTGGGCGTCGGCGCCTTGTGGTAGGCGTCGATCGCCGCGGCGATGCCGCCCATATGGACCGAGAGATGAGCCTTGGCGAGCCGGCGGTCGTCGGCAGCCGCGCGTGCGTTCGCGGCGGTCGCGACGCTTGCGCAGAACGCCTGCACGGAAATCCGCGGCGCCGGCGCGATGTAATCGTTGGCGTGCTGCGGCTCGTCTTGTTGTTCGGTCATTTCGCGGCGTCGCTCAGCTTGGCTTTCTCGGCTTCGGGGTAGGCGGTCGCGGTCGACTCACCCTTGCGGTATTTATCGAACGCGATCGTACGGCGCGGCGTATAGGCTGCGGTCTCGGTTCGCGGCTGTTCGAGGTCGGACGGATTGGCGACCATCGCGGCAAGATTACGCTGCGTGGCGCAGCCGAAATTGTCGTACTGCTTGTTCTGGTTGTAGTTCGGATTGTAGATCGAGGGACCGAGGTCGCTCGGCCACACTCCGCAGGGACCGGCGACGGCGGCCATCTTCGGATAGCTCAGCCGAATGGTCGGAAGCGCGCGCGGATCATCGAGATGGTAGGAGCGCTTGGTGATGGCATGGGCGGGTACGCCCATCGACGCCAGCAGGCCGCGGATCTCCTGATACACAGCCTGTGCCGAGCGCGAGTTCGAGCTGTCGGCCGGCACGTCGATCGCAATCGCGCCGGTGCCTTCGCGGCGCCAGGTGCGCGCCAGCCCCATGACGTCGTCGCGCTGCGCTTCGGTGAGGTTGCCGCGGGCGCGGCCGACGAAGACGACGATTGATTGCTCGCCCTCGGTCACCGCGATCGGATGCCGCTGCCGGTAGTCGTCGCCCACGGTGCCGGTGGCAAGATTGTCGCCCGTCAGATTGCAGCCGCCGAGCGCGATCGCGCTGACGACGAGGGCGCCCAACAGCGACAGCGTCCTGGCACGACCGGCTTGTGTGTTGCGTGTCATCATAGGATCCCCCAACCCCTTCAGGTCCGCGCCTCAGTCGATGATGAAGCCGAAATTGACCGGCGTGGCGCCGATCGGCTCGCTGCGGGCGGCGACGCCGTAGATGCGATTGACGCGCGCCAGCAGTGCCGACTGCGCGTCGGAAGCCGGGGCAAATCCGTCGTCGGGACGGGACAGCTCCTTCTGCGCAACGGCGCGCACCACGTAGGGCGTCACGATGACCATGAGCTCGGTCTCGTTGTTGACGAAGTCCTGGCTCCGGAAGAGCTGGCCGAGGATCGGGATCTGATCGACGCCGGGCATGCCGTTGATGGCCTGCTTGGTCTGCTCCTGGATCAAACCGGCCATCGCGATCGAGCCGCCGGAGGGCACCTCCAGCGTGGTGTCGGCGCGGCGGGTCTTGATCGAGGGAATGGTCGTGCCGTTCTGGCCGCCGGTCAGGGCGTTCTCCATCGAGACTTCGGAGACCTCGGTCATCACCTTCAGGCTGATCCGTCCCTCGGTCAGCACCACCGGCGTGAAGTTGAGCGAGATGCCGAACTTCTTGAAGCTGACGGTCTGCACGCAATTGCCGATCGTGCCCGACGTCGTCGTCTGGCAGGTGACGCCGGTCGGAATCGGAAACTCGCCGCCCGAAATGAAGGTCGCCGACTCGCCGGAGATCGCGGTGAGGTTGGGCTCGGCCAGCGTCTTGACCACGCCCGCGCTCTCCATCGCGCGCAGCGTCGCGGTGACGGTCGGCACGCCGAGCTTGTTCAGGGCTGCGCCCGTCAGCCCGTTGTTGGGGGCGAGCGCACCGTTATTGGCGGTGAAGGCGTTGGCGTTGTTGAAGACCACCGCGGCGGTGCCGTAGTTCATGTTGGCGCTGAGGTCGACGCCGAGCTGCTTGACGACGTCCCGGCGGACTTCGGCGACGGTGACTTTCAGCATCACCTGGTCGCGGCCGCGGACCACGATGGAATTGACGACCTTGTCGGCGCTGCCGACCAGTTTGGCGGCGATGTCGCCGGCCTGCTGGGCCTCGACCGGGCTTGCCACCGTGCCGGTCAGGACGACGCTGTCGCCGACGCCCTCGATCTGGACGCCGGGCAGCATCTGCTTCAGCGCGGCGCGCATTCCGTTAAGGTCGCGCTTGATCGCGATGTCGTAGGAGGCGACCTGGTTGCCGTCGGCGTCGAAGAACACCACGTTGGTCTGGCCGACTGCCGCGCCGATGATATAGGCGCGCTGCGCCGAGCGGATCACGGCGTTGGCGATCTTGGGATCGGCGACCAGAACGTCCTTGGCCTCGCGCGGCAGGTCGACCACGACCGACTTGCCGACGCCGAGCGAGACGGAGCGCGTCTTGGCGGCGATGCTGCTCGTCACCGCGACATCCGCGTTCTTGTCGGGATCGGTCGCGCTGGCAAGGGCAGGGATCAGCATCAGCGCGGTGATCGCCGACAATGACAGCGCGCGGACCAGCGTGGTCGACGTCGCCATTTGTTTCGCACCCGTCGTCATATCGAAGCCCCCATCACTTCTGTGTCGTCAGAGAGCTCGGGATGCCGAAGCGCACCACCTTGATGCTCTCGCCCCGCTTCGGGGCATGGTCTCTGGTCTCGTCGGTCTGCTCGTTGACGTCGGCGATGCTGCGCAGCGCCAGCGCCAGCGTTCCGCTCTGCCGGGCGCGCGCCAGCGTCTCGGCCTGTTCGGGCTTGAGCTCGAGGGTCACGGTCTTGCCGACGAGGGAGTTGTTGCCGTCCTTCTCCTTCGGCGCCTGGTCGATCGCCAGCACGCGGACGTTGGACAGCAGGATTTCAGTGGTGACGATATCGCGGCCGCCTTGCTGATCGGGATTCTTGTCGCGACGCGACAGGATCACATCGACGCGGTCGTTCGGCAGAATGAAGCCGCCGGCGCCCGTCTCCGGCGAGATTTCGGTGGAAATCGCGCGCATGCCGGAGGGCAGGATCGCGGCCATGAAGCCGCTTCCGTTGGCCTTGACCAGCTTTTGCTCGCGGATCGGTTCGCCGACGATGAAGGGCGCGCGTGCGATCGAACCGATGATGTCGTTCATGGCATTGGCGTTGGCGTCGTGACGGATGAACGCGCTGCTTGCAGTTTCGGCCGGCCAGCGCTGCCACTGGATGTCTTCGGCCTTGACCGATTGACCGAGCCCGATGTCGGACTTAGCGACCAGCACTTCGACGGTCGGCAGTTGCGCGACGGGCGGCGCGACCGGCGCCGGTTTGCGATCGCCAACGCTCGCGAGATACATGGCCGCGAGGCCTGCGACGCCGGCGATGCCGAGGACCACGATGCGTGCCGTTTTCATGCGATTGTCTGAATGCCCTTCACACAGGGCAATCGCGTCCTTGCGGCACTGACAGCCCTTCCCGAGGCATCACTACGGCCGCAAAAGTATAAGGGAACTTGATGGAAGGTCCGGACAATTAAGGGATTGGTGGGGATGGTGAACGGCGAGTTATCGGCGCTGTTGCATCTCCGCAGAATCCCGGAGATCGCGCGTGCTTAAGGCGTACGACGTTGGTCGCAACGCGGCGTCAGCGCCGGTGGAGCGTGGTTAATGTCGTCTAACGTGGCAGGGCGCGAGGATCAGAGCGCGGCCTTCAACGCCGCAAATCCACGGTCGAGATCGGCCTTGAGGTCGTCGAGATTCTCGAGCCCGATATGCAGCCGCAGCGTCGGCCCGCCCGGCGACCATTTGGTCGCGGTGCGATAGTCGCTGCAGTCGAACGGGATGGCGAGGCTTTCGAAGCCGCCCCAGGAAAAGCCCATGCCGAACAAAGTGAGCGTGTTCAGCATTGCATCGACCGCGGTCTGTGGCACCGGCTTCAGCACGATGCTGAACAGCCCGGAGGCGCCGGTGAAGTCGCGTTTCCAGATCGCGTGCCCGGGATCGGTGTCGAGGGCAGGGTGCAGCACGCGATCGACCTCGGGCCGCGCGCCGAGCCAGCGCGCGATCTCGAGTCCGGAGCGGTGGTGCTGCGCAAGCCGCACCGATAGCGTGCGAACCCCGCGCAGCGCGAGATAGACGTCGTCGGGGCCGGCGCAGACGCCGAGCAGGCGGATCGCCTCCTGGATCAGCGGCCAGGCTTTCGCATTGGCTGCGATGGTGCCGAACATGATGTCGGAGTGGCCGCCGATATATTTGGTGCCGGCCTGCATGCTGATGTCGACGCCCTGTTCGAGCGAGCGGTGATAGAGCGGCGTCGCCCAGGTGTTGTCGTCGATCATGAGCGCGCCGCGGGCGTGCGCCACGGCCGATATCGCCCGCACGTCCGGCATCTCGAACGTCTGCGAGCCGGGCGCTTCGATCAGCACCGCGCGGGTGTTCGGCTTGAACAGCGTCTCGATGCCGGCGCCGATCAGCGGATCGAAATAGCTGGTCTCGATGCCGTAGCGCTTGAGCATGTTGTCGCAGAAATTGCGGGTCGGCCGATAGGCATTGTCGCACACCAGGAGGTGATCGCCGGTCTTGAGCACGGCGAGCAGCGTGGTGCTGATCGCCGCCAGTCCCGACGGGGCAAGGCCGACGCCGGCGCATTGCGGCCCTTCCAGCGCCATCAGCACGTCCTGTAGCGCCCGCGTGGTCGGGCTGCCGTGGCGGCCATAGGTAAATTCGGCGCGATGGGCGTGCAGGTCCTCCGCGGTCGGATAGAGCACGGTAGAGCCGTGAAACACCGGCGGATTGACAAAGCCCTTCTGGGCCTTGGTGTCGCGGCCGGCCGTGACCAGGCGGGTGGCGGCCTGTTGCGGGTGGGAGGGCGTGGAGCCGTCGGAGGAGATCATGGAGCGCTGCCGTTAAACTTTAGACTCTTTGCCGCAGCCGTACCGCGCCGGGAAGACGGGGCCGGGCCGGGAGGTGTTACTAACAAGAGGTAGAAGACATGCGTCAACCCCTTGACCCGGCTCGTCAGTCGCTATGTGATGCTGCGCAACTACCAGTCGCCGCACGTTGAGGGGCCTGCCGCGACCTACGATCCGTTGCCTGACCGGTTTGCAAGTCAAACTGCCGGTCAAATCGGCATTTTTGCTGCAAGGGATCATTGGGATGGCCCGTGAACGCGAGGCGATCACAATGCAAACGTCCACCGGACGACCTTGAAAGGCCCCGCCCATGAAACGCGTAACCCTGGCTGTCACCCTTGCCGCTGCCGCCGCCCTGTCGGTCCAGGCCGCCTCGGCGCAAACCCTCAAGACGGTCAAGGACCGAGGCCAGCTGTCCTGCGGCGTCAGCGGCGGCCTGCCGGGCTTCTCGTCGCCGGACGACAAGGGGAACTGGACCGGCATCGACGTCGACATCTGCCGTGGCATCGCGGCGGCGATCTTCGACGATCCGTCCAAGGTCAAGTTCGTGCCGCTGTCGGCCAAGGATCGCTTCACCGCGCTGCAGTCGGGCGAGATCGACGTGCTGTCGCGCAACACCACCTGGACGCTGTCGCGCGATACCTCGCTCGGCGCCAACTTCACCGGCGTGACCTATTATGACGGGCAGGGCTTTCTGGTGAAGAAGTCGCTGAAGGTGAACTCGGCGCTGGAGCTGAACAGCGCGTCGGTCTGCGTGCAGACCGGCACCACGACCGAGCAGAACCTCGCCGACTACTTCAAGGGCAACAACATGAAGTACGAGGTGATCGCGTTCGCCGGTGCCGACGAGACCGTGAAGGCCTACGAGACCGGCCGCTGCGACGTGTTCACCTCCGACGTGTCCCAGCTCTATGCGCAGCGACTGAAGCTCGCCAACCCGGCCGACCACGTCGTGCTTCCCGAGATCATCTCCAAGGAGCCGCTCGGCCCGATGGTTCGCCATGGCGACGACCAGTGGTTCGACATCGTGAAGTGGGCGCTGTTCGCCCAGATCAATGCCGAGGAACTCGGTGTTACCCAGAAGAACGTCGACGAGATGGCCAAGTCGGACAAGCCCGACCTCAAGCGCGCCTTCGGCACCGACGGCAATCTCGGTGAGCAGCTCGGCCTGACCAAGGACTGGTTCTCCCGCATCATCAAGGCCGTCGGCAATTACGGCGAGATGTACGATCGCAACGTCGGCGTCGGATCGAAGCTGCAGATCGCACGCGGGCTCAACAATCT
This sequence comes from Bradyrhizobium sp. 33ap4, assembly GCF_032654765.1. Classification (NCBI taxonomy): domain Bacteria; kingdom Pseudomonadati; phylum Pseudomonadota; class Alphaproteobacteria; order Hyphomicrobiales; family Nitrobacteraceae; genus Bradyrhizobium; species Bradyrhizobium sp. 33ap4. The sequence continues at coordinate 184,148 of NZ_JAUMTJ010000003.1, forward strand.
CTGGAACAAGGGCGGCATCCAGTACGCGCCTCCGATCCGCTGATCGGCGACGAGGCGGCTGCGGCGATGACGACCGAGCCCCGAAAACCACCGCTGCAGTTCATCTTCCGCCTGAAGCGCGCGCTCGGCGGCCAGTCCGGCTGGACTGGCCTTGCCGTGCAGATCGTGTTCGCGGCGGTGTTGGCCTGGGTCGCCTATGAGATCGTGGCCAATGCCCGCGCCAACCTGGAGACGCAGCGCATTGCCTCCGGGTTCGGGTTTCTCAAAAACAATGCGGGCTTTGATGTCAGCCTGAACCTGATCCCGTATTCGGGGTCGGACACCTATACGCGGGTGTTCTTCGTCGGCCTGCTCAACACGCTGCTGGTTGCGGGCATTGGCATCGTCTTCGCCACCATCATCGGCTTCATCATTGCGCTGTGCCGGCTGTCGCCGAACTGGCTGTTGGCGCGGCTCGGCGAGATCTATGTCGAGATCGTCCGCAATCTGCCGCTGCTGTTCCAGCTGTTATTCTGGTACCTCGCGGTGCTGGCGGCGCTGCCGGGGCCGCGCCAGAGCATCTCGCTGTTCAACGCCTTCTTCCTCTCCAATCGCGGGCTGGTGATCCCGCGGCCGATCGGCGAGCCCGGGCTCGATCCGCTTCTGATCGCGCTCGCGATTGGCGTCGCAGGCGCGCTGGCGCTGCGCGGCTATGCGAGGCGGGCGCTGTTTCAACGCGGGCAGGCGATCCGGATCTGGCCCTATGTACTCGGCCTGCTCGCTGGCTTGCCACTGGTGACGATGCTGGTGTTCGGGCTGCCGGTGACCTTCGAGCTGCCGCAACTCAAGGGCTTCAACTTCGCCGGCGGCGCGCGGGTGATTCCGGAGCTGGTTGCGCTGGCGGTTGCGCTGTCGACCTATACGGCGGCGTTCATCGCCGAGATCGTTCGCGCCGGTATTCTGTCGGTCCATAGGGGACAGATGGAAGCCGGCTCGTCGCTCGGCCTGTCGCGCGGCACCACCTTGCGGCTGATCGTCGTGCCGCAGGCGATGCGCGTCATCGTTCCGCCGCTGACCAACCAGTACCTCAACCTGACCAAGAATTCGTCGCTGGCGGTCGCGATCGGCTATCCCGACCTGGTCTCGGTATTCGCCGGAACGACGCTGAGCCAGACCGGCCAGGCGATCGAGATCATCGCCATCACCATGGGCGTGTACCTGCTGATCTCGCTGGTCACCAGCGCGATCATGAGCGTCTATGGCTGGCGCATCAACCGGAGCCTTGGGGCATGACCGACGCCACCGCGTCATCCTTCGTCCGGCAGGACCTGGTGCCTGAACGCCGGGCGCCGGTGAAGACCACCGGCCTCGTCGGTTTCGTCCGCACGCGGCTGTTGAATTCGCCGACCAACATCCTGCTGACGATCCTGGCGCTGGGGCTGCTCTGGTACACGATCGTTCCCGCGTTCAAGTTCCTGCTGGTCGATGCGGTCTGGAGCGGCAAGGATCGCAATGCGTGTCTCGCCGAGACCGCCGGCCGTCAGGTCGGCGCCTGCTGGCCCTACATCCAGGCCAAGCTCACCCAGCTGATCTACGGCTTCTATCCGGAAGCCGAACGCTGGCGCGTCAACCTGACCTTCGTCCTTGCGGCCGTCCTGTTGCTGCCACTCCTTATTCCGCGCCTGCCGGCGAAGGGCCTGAATGCGGGTCTGTTCTTCTTCGCGTTCCCGGCGGTCGCCTTCTTCCTGCTGCGCGGCGGCGGACTAGCCGGCTTCGGCGTCAGTTGGGTCGCGAGCCTGTTGCAGCTGTTCGACGACAGCATCGTCAATGCCGGTCGGGCGCTGGTCAATCTCAGCCGGAGTTCGGCGATCGGGCCGCTGCTGTGGGCCGTCGGCAATATCATCGTGCTCGTCGGCAGCCTGATCGGCTGGCTGATCTTTCCGCTGACCTGGCTGCGCGAGCAGCTCCAGATGTCGATCCAGCCGCTGTGGTTCGACTTCCTGCTGACCACGGCGATCGTCTCGCTGATCCTGTTTTTCCTCGGCGGCGGCATGCGAACCGGACAACGGGCGCTGCTCGGGAGCCTGGCGAGCTTCGCCGGCATCGCGATCGTGATCAAGCTGATGGGGCTCGACCGCGGCGGACTGCCTATCGTCGACACCAGGCTGTGGGGCGGCCTCCTGGTGACGCTGGTGGTGTCGGTCACCGGCATCGTCACCTCGATGCCGATCGGGATCGCGCTGGCGCTGGGCCGCCGCTCGACCATTCCGCTGATCCGGATATTCTCGATCGCCTTCATCGAGTTCTGGCGCGGCGTGCCGCTGATCACCGTGCTGTTCTTCGCAACCTACATGCTGCCGCTGTTCCTGCCGGGCAACTTCAACGTCGACGGGCTGGTCCGCGCGCTGATCGGCATTGCGCTGTTTGCCGGCGCCTATCAGGCCGAGGTGGTGCGCGGCGGCCTTGCCGCAATCCCGCGCGGGCAGGGCGAGGCGGCGAGCGCGCTCGGCCTGTCCTGGTGGAAGACCACGTCGCTGATCGTGATGCCGCAGGCGCTGCGCCACGTCATTCCGGGTCTCGTCAACAGCTTCATCGCCCTGTTCAAGGACACCTCGCTGGTTTCGATCGTCGCACTGTTCGACCTCTTGGGATCGTTGCACGCGACGTTCTCCGATCCGACCTGGTCGACGCCGACCACGGCCTTTACCGGCTTCGCCTTCGCTGGAATGATCTACTTCGTGTTCTGCTTTGGAATGTCGCGCTACTCGCTGTTCGTCGAAAACCGGCTCAACGCTCACCGCCGCCACTGAACAAGGTCACCATGTCCACAACCCCGATCGTCAACATTTCCGCTCTCAACAAATGGTACGGCGACTTCCACGTGCTGCGCGACATCAACCTGGAGGTCGGCAAGGGCGAGCGCATCGTGATCTGCGGCCCATCCGGTTCGGGCAAGTCGACCCTGATCCGCTGCATCAACGCGCTGGAGGAATTCCAGGAGGGTGAGATCGTGGTCGACGGCATCGACCTCGGCCCGAACCTTCGCCGTGTCGACGAAGTCCGCCGCGAGGTCGGCATGGTTTTCCAGAGCTTCAACCTGTTCCCGCATCTCACCGTGCTCGACAATTGCACGCTGGCGCCGATCTGGGTGCGCAACATCCCGAAGAAGGATGCCGAGGCCACCGCGATGAAGTTCCTCGAGCGGGTCAAGATCCCGCATCAGGCCAACAAGTTTCCCGGCCAGATGTCGGGCGGTCAGCAGCAGCGCGTTGCGATCGCCCGCGCGCTGACCATGAACCCGAAGGTGATGCTGTTCGACGAGCCGACCTCGGCGCTCGACCCGGAGATGGTCAAGGAAGTGCTCGACACCATGGTCGATCTTGCCAAGGAGGGCATGACCATGCTGGTCGTGACCCACGAAATGGGCTTTGCCCGCGAGGTCGCCAACCGCGTCGTCTTCATGGACGCGGGCCAGATCATCGAATCGAACACGCCGCAGGAATTCTTCGCCAACCCGCAGCATGCGCGGTCGAAGCTGTTCCTGAGCCAGATTCTGCGGTGATTTCTGCCGTCATTGCGAGCCACCCGGTCGGCGCAAAGCGCCGCCGGATGACAGGCTCCGCGAAGCAATCCAATCCTCCGCATCGGAAGCATGGATTGCTTCGTCGCAATAGCTCCTCGCAATGACGTCTGCGGGGACGCATTCGCTCCCTAGACCAGCGGCAGCTCGATCTTGCTGCGCTTTTCCAGCCATTCCGGGACCGGCAGGTTCTTCGAGCGCATGAAGGCCGGGTTGAACAGCTTGGACTGATAGCGGTTGCCGGAGTCGCAGAGGATGGTGACGATGGTCTTGCCGGGGCCGAGCTGCTTGGCGAGCTGGATCGCGCCCGCGATGTTGACGCCGGTCGAGCCGCCGAGGCACAGGCCTTCGTGCTCCAAAAGCTCATAGATGATGGTCACCGCTTCCTCGTCGGAGATCAGGAACGCAGTGTCGACCTTCGCCGTCTCGACCACAGGCGTGACGCGTCCGAGCCCGATGCCTTCTGTGATCGAATCGCCCGGCGTCGATTTGACCTGCCCATTCTTGAACAGTTCGTACATCCCGAAGCCGTGCGGATCGGCGCAGGCGGTGACGATGGCCGGGTTCTTTTCCTTCAGGTAGCGGCTGATGCCGGCGAGCGTGCCGCCGGTGCCGACCGAGCAGATGAAGCCGTCGACCTTGCCGTCGGTCTGCTGCCAGATTTCCGGTCCGGTCGAGTCGTAATGCGCCTTGGGATTGTCGAGGTTGTTCCACTGGTCGGCAAACAGCACGCCGTTCGGTTCGGTCTTCCGCAGCTGCTCCGCGAGACGCCTGCCGAGATGCTGATAGTTGTTCGGATTGGCGAAGGGCAGCGCCGGCGCCTCGACCAGTTCGGCACCGCACAGCCGCAGCATGTCCTTCTTTTCCTGGCTCTGCGTCTCCGGAATGACGATCAGGGTGCGGTAGCCGCGCGCACTCGCCACGACAGCAAGCCCGATCCCGGTATTGCCCGCGGTCGACTCGACCACGAGGCCGCCGGGCTTCAGCGTGCCGCGCCTCTCGGCCTCCAGGATCATCCATTTGCCGGCACGATCCTTCACCGACTGGCCCGGGTTCATGAATTCGGCCTTGCCGAGAATGGTGCAGCCGGTCAGTTCGGACGCGCGTTTCAGCTTGATGAGGGGGGTGTTGCCGATCGCTTCGATGACGTCTTTGTTGAATATCATGTCGGGGAATTTCTTTGCCGGTCTGGGTCTTGCTTGGCGAACCTAGTGTGCTGATCGAAAAAGGGAAGGGCTTTTGCACTGCGGCAAAACACGGGTTCAACACGCTTGACCTCGCAAGCGCGGAGGTCACGGGCTTGGGGAGAACTCCGTTTTGTGGCGGTCGGGTCGGCCAGCACAATCATCCTGTGGTCCGCGGTTTCGCGTGAGTTGCGCGCTCTCGGCCAATCAAGACCTGACGGCGCGGTGCGCGGTGGCGCGAGTCTGGCGCCGTGCCGGCACATCTTGCGGATTCAATGCAACAGCAGCCGAGAAATCCCCATGAAATCTTTGTAAGAATCGTGACTTCCGGCACCGGTCCGAAATGCGCGGAAATGCCGTAAAAAATAGGGAAAAGTCGGCATTCAAGGTAGCTACGAATCGCTTGCGATGCGACGCCACGCAATCGTGACGGGGCTGTCCGCCCCATTGTCCCAAGGGTAGGATGGGACAGGCAGGTTCCATTGGAAGCATACCCCCGTGAACGTCACCCAGACCATCGCTGAACGCGTCATTCGTGCGCCACGGGCGAAGTCTGGCTTCGGCGGAGAACGGGTGTGACCCAGCCGGTGTCCGTGATGGTGCCTGGAGGCCGGTTCGGCCTCGCCGCCCGCGCGCGCCGGCTCGCGGCACGTTCGCTCGTTGCGCTCGGCCTGGTCGTTGGTTCTGCCGGCTGCATTCTGACCCAGGACATCCCTGACCCAGCGCTCGACGTGCCGCAGGGCTACAAGGCCGTGCGTCTCGGCCGGCCGGGCGACGCGCTTCCGACGCTCGATTGGTGGCGGGGCTTCCGCTCCAGGGAGCTGACGCAGCTGATGGAGGAGGCGCAGACCGTCAACCTCGACATCGCCGCTGCGGTTGCGCGCTTCCGCCAGGCCGACGCGCTGGCGCGGCAGGCCGGCGCGGCGCTGCTGCCGACCCTCAATCTCAACGGATCGGAAACCTACTCGCGCACCTCCGGCTCCAGCGCCAGCGGCCTCACCAATGGCGGGCGCGAGGTGGTGAACTACAACGCCTCGCTGAGCGCCAGCTATCAGCTCGACTTCTGGGGCCAGAACCGCGACGCCGCGCAGGCGGCGGAGGAGACCGCCGTTGCCAACCGGTTCGACCGCGAGGTGGTGGCGCTGACCACGCTGGCGAGCGTCGCCAATGCTTATTTCAGCGTGCTCGCGACGCAGGACCGGCTGCGCACCGCGCAGCGCAACATCGCCAGCGCCGAGCGCATCCTCAATGCGATCAAGGAGCGCTTCAAGGCCGGCACCGGCTCCGATCTCGACGTCGCGCAGCAGGAGACCGTGCTCGCCAACCAGCGCGCGCTGGTGCCGCCGCTGCGGCAGACGCTCGACCAGAGCATCAATGCGCTCGCGGTGCTGGTGTCGCGACCGCCGGAAAGCGTGCGCGTCTCCGGCGGCTCGCTCAACGCCGTTGCGATCCCGCGCGTTACGCCGGGCCTGCCGTCTGAATTGCTGACTCAGCGTCCCGACATCCGCCGGCAGGAGGCGCAGCTTGCATCCGCCACCGCCAATGTCGGCAGCGCGCGGGCGCAGTTCTTCCCGAGCATCCAGCTGACCGGAACGGGCGGCTACCAGAGCCAGGCGCTGGTCTCGCTATTCCAGCCGCATGCCGCCTTCTTCAACCTGGTCGGCAGCATGACCCAGCCGATCTTCGACGGCGGCCGGATCCTCGGCAATTTCGAGTACACCAAGGCCAAGCAGGACGAGTTGCTGCAGACCTACCGCAAGACGGTGGTGCAGTCGTTCACCGACGTCGACAATGCGCTGGTCGCGATCCGCGAGACCACGCGCCGGCTGCAGCTGCAGCGCGACGTGCTGTCGTCGTCGCGGCGCGCCTTCGACCTCGCCGAGCAGCAGCTCAAGGCCGGCACCGCCGATATCGTAACTGTGCTAAACACGCAGCTGACCCTGTTCCAGGCGGAAGATGCCTATTCGCAGGCCCAACTGGCCCGGCTATTGGCGATCGTGAGCCTATATCAAGCATTAGGGGGCGGCTGGGAACCGAAGATGGAAAGACCGGTCGATGCTCTTTAAGCCCGACTCGACGGACGACGAGAAACGCACGGCGCCGCGCAAGCGGAGCCTTCTCTCGCGCGTGCTGGGGCGCATGGTGTCCTTGCTCATCACGCTCGTGATCCTCGGCGGGCTCGGCTATCTCGGCTGGCTCGCCTTCCAGCCCAAGCAAAATGGGGGCGGCGGGCGCGGCGCGGGCGGGCGGCCTGACCTGCCGGTGCCGGTGCTGGCGGCCACGCCGCAGGTGCATGACGTGCCGGTCTATCTCGACGGCGTCGGTTCGGTGAGGGCGCTGAATACCGTGACCGTGCGCTCGCAGGTCGACGGCAAGCTGCTCAAGGTGAATTTCGTCGAGGGCCAGGACGTCAAGAAGGACGATGTTCTGGGCGAGATCGATCCGGCGATCTATCAGGCGCAATACGACCAGGCGGTGGCCACGAAGGCCAAGGACGAAGCGCTGCTCGCCAATCAGAAGATCGATCTTGCCCGCTATGAGCAGCTCGCTGCCACCAACGCGGGCTCGAAGCAGCAGGCCGATACGCAGCGAGCGCTGGTCGCGCAGCAGCAGGCCATCATCAAGGCCGACCAGGCCCAGATCGACAATGCGCGCGCCACGCTCGGCTATACCAAGATCGTCGCGCCGATCGCGGGGCGCGCCGGCCTTCGCCAGGTCGACCAGGGCAACATCATCCACGCCGCCGATACCACGGGGCTCGTCATCCTGACCCAGCTGCAGCCGATCGCAGTATGGTTCAGCCTGCCGCAGCAGCAGATCATGCGGGTCAACGCCGCGGCCGCGAAGGGCCAACTCGCGGTCGACGTGTTCGGCAATGACGGCGTCACCGTGATCGATACCGGCAAGCTGACCGGCATCGACAACCAGGTCGATCCGACCACCGGCACGCTGAAGCTGAAGGCGGAATTCCCCAATGCCAGCTACCAGCTCTGGCCCGGCCAGTTCGTCAATGTCCGCCTCAAGGTCGAGACCCTGCCGCAGGCGATCGTGGTGCCGACCTCCGCGGTGCAGCGCGGTCCCGCCGGCACGTTCAGCTACGTGATCGGTGAGGGCGATATCGTCACCGCCAAGCCGGTCACGGTCACGCAGCAGAACGAGCATGAGGCCGTGATCGCCAGCGGCCTGACCACGTCGGACCGCGTCGTGACGACCGGCTTTGCCAATCTCGCCGATGGCGCGAAGGTCGTGGTCGGCAAGGACGACGGGCCGCCGGCCGCCGATCTCGCGCCGCGCAAGCGCAGCCGCAACCCTGACGGCAAGCGCGGGGCGCAAGGCGAAGGTCAAGGCACGGACGGTAAGAAAGACTGGCAGGGCAAGGACGGCGAGCATCGCGGCCGGCACGAGCATAGCGAAGGCGATCAGAAGGGGCAGACCGGACCGGCGCCCGCGCCGGCAGCAGGGGGCGAACTGTCGGGCGGCGCGCCGAAGGCGCAGCCATGACCGGCATCCTGACTTCGTAATGTCCGATCTAACAGCGAGCACGCAGCCATGAGCGTCTCCGAACCGTTCATCCGCCGGCCGATCGCCACCTCGCTGCTCGGCATCGCCCTGATGATCGGTGGTGCGCTCGGCTATTGGGCGCTGCCGGTCTCGGCGCTGCCGCAGGTCGACTTCCCGACCGTGCAGGTGACGACGCAACTGCCCGGCGCGAGCCCCGACGTGGTTGCCTCGCTGATCACGGCGCCGCTGGAGCGGCAGCTCGGGCAGATCCCGTCGCTGTCGTCGATGAACTCGACGAGCTCGTTCGGCGTCAGCCAGATCTCGCTGCAGTTCGACCTCAACCGCGACATCGACGGCGCCACGCAGGATGTGCAGGCCGCGATCAATGCGGCCGCCGGCATCTTGCCGAAGACGCTGCCGTATCCGCCTGTCTACGCCAAGGTGAACCCGGCGGACGCGCCGGTGATGACGCTGGCGCTGACCTCGGAGACGATCTCGCTGCGGGCGATGAGCGATCTCGCCGACACCATCCTGGGTCAACGGCTGAGCCAGATTTCCGGCGTCGGCCGGGTCTCGATCCTCGGCGGATTGAAGCCGGCGGTGCGCGTGCAGGCCGATCTGGCCCGGCTCGCGGCCTATGGCATCGCGATGGAGGACCTCCGCAGCGCGATCGCCGGTGCCAACGTGTCGGGGCCGAAGGGTTCGCTCGACGGCGCCCAGCAATCCTACACCATCGCCGCCAACGACCAGATCGCCGCCGCCGACGCCTACCGGCCGATCATCATCGCCTATCGCAACGGCTCGCCGGTCACGATCGGCGACGTCGCCCAGATCGTCGATGGGCTGGAGAACGACCGCACCGGCGGCTGGTACCAGGGCACGCCGGCCGTCATCATCGACATCCAGCGCCAGCCGGGCGCCAATGTCATCGACGTCGTCAAGCAGATCCGCGGCGAAATCCCGCGGCTGCAACGCGCGGTCCCGGCCGGCGTCAAGCTGACCATTGTCTCCGATCGTACCGTGACGATCCGCGCCTCGGTACGCGATGTGCAGTTCACGCTGATCCTGAGCGTCGTGCTTGTGACGCTGGTGGTGCTCCTGTTCCTGCGGTCGCTGCGCGCGACCCTGATCGCCGGCGTTGCGCTGCCGCTGTCGCTGATCACGAGCTTCGGCATCATGTATTTCGCGGGCTTCAGCCTCGACAATCTGTCGCTGATGGCGCTGACCATCGGAACCGGGTTTGTGGTCGACGACGCCATCGTCATGATCGAGAACATCGTCCGCCACATGGAAGACGGCGAAACGGTGATGGAGGCCTCGCTGAAGGGGGCCAGCGAGATCGGCTTCACCGTGATCTCGCTGACGGTGTCGCTGATCGCGGTGTTCATCCCGCTGCTGTTCATGTCCGGCCTGGTTGGCCGCATGTTCCGCGAATTCGCGCTCACCTTGACGATCGCGGTCGTGACCTCGGCGATCGTCTCGCTGACATTGACGCCGATGATGTGCTCGCGGCTGCTCAAGAACATCCATGAGGAGATGGCGGTCCCGGGCCTTGCCGCGGTCAGCCGTTTCATCGACCGCATGGTGGAGTTCTACCATCGGACGCTGCTCTGGGTGCTGCGGCGCCAGCGCGCGACGCTGCTGGTGACGTTCGCGACCATCGCGCTGACGCTGATCATGTATGTGCTGGCACCGAAGGGTTTTCTGCCGCTGCAGGACACCTCATCGATCACGGCGGTGACCGAGGCCGGACCCGACGTCTCGTTCGCCGAGATGCAGCGGCGGCAGAGCGCGGTCTCAAACATCATCAAGGCCGATCCTGATGTGGTCGGCGTTGTCTCGGTGATCGGTTCGGGCTCGGTCAATCCGACCACCAATGTCGGCCGTCTGGTGATGACGCTGAAGCCGCTCGACCAGCGGCGCGAGGGCGTCGTCAAGGTGATCGAGCGGCTGAAGGAGAAGATCGCGACGGTGCCCGGCATGACGGTGTACTTCCAGCCGGTGCAGGATGTGCAGATCTCGACCCAGTCGAGCCGCTCGCAATACCAGTACACGCTGACCGCGACCGACGCCGCCGAGGTCTCGCAATGGGCGCAAAAGCTCGTCGCCGAGATGCGGCGCGACCCGATCTTCCGCGATGTCTCCTCGGAGGCGCAGGAGGGCGGCCTGCGCGCGGCGCTCGACGTCAATCGCCAGCGTGCCGGCCAGCTCGGCGTCAGTCTGCAGGGCGTCACCGACACGCTGAACGATGCCTTCGCGCAGCGGCAGATATCGACGATCTACGGCCAGGCCAACCAGTACCGCGTCGTGCTCGAAGCGCTGCCGATGTATCAGCGCGACCCGTCGATTCTCGACAAGCTCTATCTGCCCGGCGCCAACGGCGCGCAGGTGCCGCTGTCGGCGGTGGCGACGCTGGTCCGGACCACGGCGCCGCTCGCGATCTCGCACCAGGCGCAATTCCCGTCGGTCTCGCTCAGCTTCAACCTGGCGCCGGGCGAAGCGCTGGGCGACGCGGTCGCGGCCGTGAAGGCGATCGAGAGCAGGATCGGAATGCCCGGCAGCATCGTCGGGATCTATTCCGGCGACGCCGCCGAATTCTCGCGCTCGCTCGCCGGCCAGCCCTGGCTGATCCTGGCGGCGATCATCACGATCTATATCGTGCTCGGCGTGCTCTATGAGAGCTATATCCATCCGATCACCATCCTCTCGACGCTGCCCTCGGCCGGCGTCGGCGCCATCCTCGCCTTGATGCTGTGCGGGCAGGACCTCTCGGTGATCGGCCTGATCGGCATCATCCTGTTGATGGGTATCGTCAAGAAGAACGCGATCATGATGATCGACTTCGCGCTGGAGGCCGAGCGTCGCCAGGGCATGTCGTCCTATGACGCCATCGTGCAGGCCTGCCTGCTGCGCTTCCGCCCGATCATGATGACGACGCTGGCGGCGTTGTTCGGCGCGCTGCCGCTCGCGATCGAAAGCGGCACCGGCGCCGAACTGCGCTTCCCGCTCGGCATCTCGATCATCGGCGGCCTGCTGCTGAGCCAGCTGCTGACGCTCTACACCACGCCGGTGATCTATCTGGCGCTCGACCGCCTCAACCGCCGGATCGAGCGGGCCGTGCCGGAGCCGGGTCCCAGCGGCCCGCCGATCGCGGGCGCCACCGAGGGCATGCAGTGATCTCGATCTCGGAGCCCTTCATCCGCAGGCCGGTGGGCACCACACTGCTTGCGATCGGGCTGTTCCTGGTCGGGATCGTCGCCTACCAGTTCCTGCCGGTGTCGTCGGTTCCGAATGTCGATTTCCCGACCATCCGGGTGTCGGCGTCCAGGCCAGGGGCCGATCCCTCCGTAATGGCCGCGACCGTCGCCGCACCGCTGGAGCGCAAGCTCGGCACCATTTCGGGCGTCGACCAGATCACCTCGACGAGCTCGCTCGGCACCACCAGCATCCAGGTGCAGTTCTCGATCGGCCGCAATATCGACCGCGCCGCGCGCGACGTGCAGGCCGCGATCAACGCCTCGCTCGCCGATTTGCCGAGCGACCTGCCGTCGCTGCCCAGGTTCCGCAAGGCCAACCCGGCCGCGTCGCCGGTATTCGTGCTGGCGCTGACCTCGAAGACGATCTCGACTAGCGCGATGTACGACGTCGCCGACACGGTGCTGGCGCAGCGCATCTCGCAGGTGCCGGGAGTGGGCGAGGTGACCGTCAGCGGGGCCGATCAGCCGGCGGTGCGCATCGCGCTCAATCCGGTGTCCCTGGCGAACGCCGGGATCGCGACCGACGACGTCCGGCTCGCGATCATCAATGCCAACCCGCTGGGACCGGTCGGCATCTTCAATGGCGGCCGGCTGAGCGAGACGCTCTCGATCAACAAGCAGATGCGCACCGCGGCCGAATTCCGCGACATTGTCATCAAGAGCTCGAACGGCAATTACGTCCGTCTCGCCGACGTCGCCGAGGTCGAGGATTCCGTGCGCAACTCGCGCTCGATCGCCTGGTTCAACAAGCAGCCGGCGGTGCTGATCCAGATCACCAAGCAGGGCGACGCCAACGTCATCGACACCGTCGACGGCGTTCGCAGGATGCTGCCGGAATTGAGGAAATGGATTCCGGCGGGCGTCGAGATCTCCACCCTGGTCGATCGTACCGGAACGATCCGCGCCAGCGTCGAGGACATGCAGTTCACGCTGCTGGCGACCGCCGTGCTTGTGATGATTGTGGTGTTCGTGTTCCTGCGTCGGGTGGTGCCGACGATCGCCGCCGGCGTGTCGGTGCCGCTGGCGCTGGCCGGCACCTGCGCCGGAATGTGGCTCGCCGGCTTCTCGATCGACAATCTGTCGCTGATGGCGCTGGCGATCTCCGTCGGCTTCGTGGTCGACGACGCCATCGTGATGATCGAGAACATGTACCGCAATCTCGAGCAGGGCATGGCGCCATATCCGGCCGCGGTCGAAGGCGCCAAGCAGATCGGCTTCACGGTGCTGTCGATCTCGCTGTCGCTGATCGCGGCCTTCACGCCGCTGATCTTCATGGATGGCATCGTCGGGCGGCTGCTGCGCGAATTCTCGCTGACGCTGGTGTTCGCGATCGCGGTCTCGACCGTGGTGTCGCTGACCATCACGCCGATGATCTGCGCGCATTACATCAGGGAGGCGACCTCGGATCATGCCACCTGGTACGATCGCGTCATCGAGGGCACGTTGTCCCGTGTCGTGGCGTTCTACGCAGCGACGCTGCGAATCGTGCTCGGCTATCCCTTCCTGACCCTGGTGGTGTTCTTCGCCACCGTCGCGCTGACAGTGACGCTCTACATCAAGACGCCGAAGGGCTATTTCCCGACCGACGACAGCGGTTTTGTCATCGGCGCGACGCGGGCGTCGGCGGATATCTCGTTCCAGGCGATGCTTCAGCTGCAGCAGCGGCTCGCCGACATCGTGATGGCCGACCCCGCTGTCGCCGGCATCGGCTCGTCAGTCGGTTCCGGCGGCGGCCCGGGCGGCGCCACCTCCAACCGCGGCATCATGTACATCAGCCTGAAGCCGCCGGAGGAGCGGGGAGGCCTGTCGACCGCGCAGGTGATCGACCGGCTGCGCCGCAACCTGTTCATGGTGCCGGGCATCCGCCTGTTCATGTTCGCCGCACAGGACATTCGCACCGGCGGCCGGCAGAGCGATTCAGACTACCAGTACACGCTCGCCTCGACCGATCTCGAGCTGCTGCAGAAATGGGCGCCGATCATCGCCAAGCGCATGGAAACGGTGGAGGGCATCACGGACGTCTCCTCCGACCGCGATCCCGGCGGGCTACAGCTCAACCTCGTGATCAACCGCAAGACCGCCTCCAGCCTCGGCGTCCGCGTGCAGGACATCGACAATGCGCTCAACAACGCCTTCTCGCAGCGGCAGATCTCGTACATCTACACCCAGCGCAACCAGTACATGGTAGTGCTCGAGATCGATCCGAAATTCCAGAGCGATCCGTCGAACCTCGAGCGCATCTACGTTGCCGGCGCCAACGACGTGCAGGTGCCGCTGTCGGCGCTGGTGCACTACCAGCGTGGATTGTCGGCGCTCGCGGTCTATCACTCCGGCGGCTTCCCCTCGACCACGGTGTCGTTCAACCTGCTGCCGGACGTGCCGCTGGAGGTGGCGACGACGAACATCCAGCAGGCGGTCGACGAGCTGCACATGCCCGAGGGCATTCGCGGCAGCTTCGACGGCAATGCCGGCGACTTCAACAAGACCAGCGGGCGGCAGCCGCTCCTGATCCTCGGCGCGCTGGTCGCGATGTATATCGTGCTCGGCGTGCTCTATGAGAGCCTGGCGCATCCGATCACGATCATCTCGACCCTGCCTTCGGCCGGGCTCGGCGCCTTGCTCGCCTTGCAGGTGACCAACACGCCGCTGACGGTGATCGCCTTCGTCGGCATCATCCTGTTGATCGGCATCGTCAAGAAGAACGGCATCATGATGGTCGATTTCGCGCTCGAGGCCGAGCGGCATCAGGGCCTGTCGTCGCGGGACGCGATCTTCGAGGCCTGCCGCGCGCGCTTCCGTCCCATCCTGATGACGACGATGGCCGCGCTGTTCGCCGGCATTCCGCTGGTCATTGCGACCGGCCCGGGCACCGAGCTGCGCCGGCCGCTCGGCATCACCATCATCGGCGGCCTGTTCGTGTCGCAGATCCTGACGCTCTACACGACACCGGTGATCTATCTCTTGATCGACCGGCTGCGCCAGCGCCGCGAGCCGTCAGGCGTGCACGCACCCGCGGAATAGTTTGAATTGCACGATTGCAAGCGTATAGCGGAGCGATGTCCGAACCGACCGAAGCAAAAACCGATATTGTCGCCGAGATCGAGGAGTGCGCGCATTGCGGCAAGCCGTTGCCGCTGTGCATCTGCGACAGCGTCACGCCGATCGAGAGCCGCATCCAGCTCCTGATCCTGATCCATCCGCAGGAGCAGGACAGGGCGCTCGGCACCGCGCGACTGTTGGCACAGCATTTCGAAAACGCCGTGGTGCGGATCGGGCTGTCCTGGCCGAGCCTGGCCAAGGCGCTCGGCCGGCCGGTACCCGATCCGTCACGCTGGGCGGCGCTCTATCTCGGCTCCGCCAAGGTCGAAGACCTCGAGACCGATGCCGAGATCGTTGCGATCAACCGCAAGGGCGAGCTTGAGCCGCATCAGCGCGCCATCCTCTCCGACATCGAGGGCATCGTGCTGCTCGACGGCACCTGGAGCCAGGCCAAGGCGCTGTGGTGGCGCAATGCCTGGATGCTGAAGTGTCAGCGGGTGATTCTCGGGCCGAAACGGCCCTCGCTCTACGGCAGACTGCGGCGGGAACCGCGCCGCGACGGCCTGTCCACCATTGAGGCGGCCGCGATCCTGCTGGCGCGGCTGGAGAAGCGGCCGGACATTGCCGCAACGTTAACTAATAGTTTCGAGCGGATGCTGGCGAGATTCCGCGAAGTGCAGGCCAAAATGCCGGAATTGGCGCCAAAACCGAAGAAGCGGGACTTTCGCAGACGCCGGCGTTAGCCGTCCGGCTTGGTTGCCTATCTCGGAGAGGGCGTATATGAAGTGCGCCGCAAGGGGCCACGTGGCGGAGTGGTTACGCAACGGTCTGCAAAACCGTGTACACCAGTTCAATTCTGGTCGTGGCCTCCACTCATCTCATCAATGGCTTGCAGCCAGTCAATGAGAAGCCGCATTAGCTCGCGGCGTACCAACCTTCAGGAAACGGAATCAGCGGCCACGGCGCCTGGTTGTCATTGGCCGCGCGCGGTGGCGGCTGAATGCGGGGCGAGGGCTGAGCCACGAAATCCTCCTGAGCAATGGGCGCGATCGCCGTTCGCACGGCGTCCAGCAGCAGATCAAATTCGACTTCGCTCATCACGCTCTCCGAGGTTCGAGAGCGCCATGGTCGCAAAACAGTCTTCGGTCCGGATTGAGCGATTCGTTCGAATTTTATGAAAAGAACGATGGCGCCCGCTTTGGTTAATGAATCGTTGGTGATCCCTTCGGGAACCTAGGTCGGCATGGCCGCACCTCGTGTGAAACAAATCACAACTTTCTAAAAACTCTTGCCGGGATTCCCGGCGGTATTCATAGCCGTCAAATATCGCAGGAATTTTAGGGAGACGTGACAATGGAGGCAAGTATCGCACGGTGGGGACCAGTCGCATGCCGCACGATCCTCGGCTCCTGCTGACGCGAACGGCGTAAGCCGTATGCGCCCGTATCTATCGTTTCTGTACAGGGAATATTCCCAACGCTCGTGCCGGAGCCGTCATGCCAGACTGGCGAGGTCGTGCGGCAGCATGGTCTTGAACTGCGTCAGCGCCTGCCGCGCCTTCCTCGGTGGCAGCGTGATCGTGTGACGCACGGCGGCTGCGATCAGTGTCATGGTCAGGGCGGAAAAGGTGGCGAGAGCGGCAGTCGGCATGTCGGGCGCAATCCGCCTGATCGCGTCGGACAACAGGCCGGAGAGCACGGCCATGTCGTCCGCATCGAGCTTCTGCAGGGCGCGGTCGGCTTGCGTCGCCTGCCAGATGTCGCGCATGACAGGCTCGCGCATGAACATCTCGTAGTAGCTGTCGACGATCCTGCACAGCGCCGGGTGCAGGTCGCGCGCGGTCGTCACCGCGGCCAGATCGCGCCTGACGCAATCGCGCCCGACCGCGTTATGGCGTTCGGCCAGCGTGCCGATGATCGCGGCCTTGTCCGGGAAATATTGATAGAGCGAGCCGAATGCGACGCCGCTGCGCGCGACGACGTCGCTCATGCGGAAAGCCTCGCTGCCCTTTTCCGCCATGATCTCGGTCGCACAGGCGAGGATGCGCTCGAAGCGCTCGCGGCTGCGCTGCTGGGTCGGGGCAAGCCGCGCCAGCCCGGGCAGGGCGACTTCCACGGATGCGGCCTTTCGTCTCGACATCTTTCGCTTCCCTGCGATCGGGGTTGACGGCTCTAATACGAGAGTTTATCGCATTTCACAAATACGAGTATATCTCGCATTTGGAGGCGGAACGATGCGCCAGATCTTGACCTCGGGCTTGCTTTGGTTTTCCGCGCTCGGCTGCGGCCTGCTCGCTGGGCTCTATTTCGCGTTCTCGGCTTTCGTCATGACCGCGCTCGGCCGCATCGATCAGGCCGCCGGCATCTCGGCGATGAACGCGATCAATGTCGATATCGTCCGCTCGCCGTTCATGCTGGTGTTCCTCGGCACCACGCTGTCCTGCGCCGTGCTCGCCGTGCTCGGCGGGCTCAGATGGCAGGAGCCGGGCGCGGTTGCGATGATTTGCGGCGGCCTCTACGTGGTCGGCATGTTCGTCGTCACCGTCGTCTTCAATGTGCCGCTGAATGATCAGCTTGCGGCCTCTGACCCGGCGGGCACGTCGGCGGCGTCGGTTTGGGCGCGCTATCTGACCGACTGAACCTTCTGGAACCACGTGCGGACCATTGCATCGCTGGCCGCGACCGCGCTGTTCATCGTTGCCATCGCCGGGCGGTAGCCAACCCGTTTGCGAGAGGAACTGGGCCGTGGCGCCCCTGACAGAATCGCGGGCGCGGTGCGACCGCCGCGCTGGCGGTGTTTCCAGGCGCCCGCGGGAGCGCGGCCGGGCCGGCGGGCTGGGCATGTTGCACGCCGTGCGATAGGTAAGCCCTTGTATCGCAGAGGCTTACCGTGCGCGCTAAAGTTTCGCCGGAGGGGCCATTTGGTTCTTTGCAAGGCCGAAAGGCTTTGTTATACGCTGCCCGCTCGCGAACAGATGTTCGCCTATTCCTCGGTAGCTCAGCGGTAGAGCATTCGACTGTTAATCGAATGGTCGCTGGTTCGAATCCAGCCCGGGGAGCCAGTTTGGTCTGGCCCCATCGATCCCCCAAATCGCCATCACAAGCCCGTGGTCCGCAGCGGACAGGCCGAAAACGTCGTCAAATCGACTCAATAGCCGTCGACACTTGCTCCCGCCGGGTCTTGAGAGGTGATTTTGATGGCCATTAACCTGATCGACCTGTCGATGCCGCAGCCGACGCTCGTTCCGAGCGATGCCCCCGACATCAGTGACGACGAGTGCGTCCGCCGGCTCGCGAGGGCCGTCGAGGAGCACGATTCCGAGCATCTCGATGAAGTTGCCCGCCTGATCGGCCGGCTCGCCGTCACGATCGAATAGACTGCGCCTTGGAGCGCGTTTTGGGAGCGCGTTTTGCACGCCAGCGGCGTGTTGCGTTTTGGCGGAGCTTGTTCCAAAAGATGGCCCTGTTCTAGCTTCTCCAGCGGCAATGCCGCGACTTGCAGGGTCTCCGCCAATGACCGGTTTTTCGACCGCGCGCCAGTATATGGTCGATGGTCAGGTGCGTCCGAGCGACGTGACCGATGATCGCATTCTCGATGCCATGCTGACCGTGCCGCGCGAGGTCTTCGTGCCGGCCAGCAAGCAGGCGCTGGCCTATCTCGACCTCGACCTCGATGTCGCCGAGGGCGGTGCGACGAAGCGCTGCCTGATCACGCCGGCGCTGCTCGCCCGGATGCTCCAAGCCGCCGAGATCAAGGCCACCGACCGCGTCCTCGTGGTCGGCTGCGCGACCGGCTACGCCGCCGCCGTCGTGGCGCGCTTTGCCGCAGAGGTCAGCGCGACCGAAAGCGATCCGGCCCTTGCCGCAAAGGCGACCACGGCGTTCGCCGAGCTCGGGATCCAGAATATCACGGTCAAAGCGGCCGCGGCCGCCGATGGCGATGCCGCGGGCGCCCCGTTTGACGTCATTATCCTCAATGGTGCGACGGAAATCGTCCCGACCGGGCTGTTCGGCCAACTCAAGGAGGGGGGCCGGCTGGTCGGGGTGTTCGGCCTGTTGCCGCCGCCGCGCGCCACCCTGGTGACGCACTCCCACGGGGATTTCGGCCATCGCGAGCTGTTCGACGCCTCGGCCCCCGTTTTACCCGGATTCGAGCGAGTTCCCGCCTTCGTCTTCTGACCGCGATGGCGGCGCACCGGCTGATAAAATCCCGTTCCGAATCAGAAGTGTGGCCCGTTTGCCCCATGTGAAGAGTTTCGACCGTGTTCCGTTGCGGGGTAGTTCCGTTGGCCCTAGCTGCGGACTAAGGTGAGGCGGGACTCACTTCGACTGAAGCGACCGCCGGACTGATTTGCGTGTGGGAGACGGCGACTACAATGATTGGATTTCCGGGGATGCGTGGGGTGAAGGTTGTCACCGCGGCTGCGACTGCCGTCCTTCTGTTGGCGGAGATGGGCCCTGTGCCCGCACTCGCCGATACAATCGAGGCCGCGCTGGTGCGGTCCTACCAAAACAATCCCCAGCTGAACGCGCAACGCGCGCAGGTGCGGTCAACTGATGAGAACGTTCCGCAGGCACTGTCGGGCTACCGCCCGAAAGTCGCACTGACGGCAAGCGCGGGGTACCAATACACCGATACGCTGACGACACAGGGCGGCGACGCGAACAATCTTGTCCGCACCCAAATCCATGGCGCCAACGCGCCGCGCAGCGCAGGCCTCACGGTCAACCAATCGCTGTTCAACGCGCAGACCGCGCCCAGGGTGCGCGCGGCCGAAAGCCAGGTCTCGGCGGCGCGCGAGGGCCTGCGTGTGCTCGAGCAAACCGTGATCCTGAGCGCGGCTACGATCTACATGGACTATCTCCGCGACTCCGCCATCGTCGAAGTTCAGCGCAGCAACACGCGCGTGCTGGAACAGACGCTGAAGCAGACCCAGGACCGCTTCAATGTCGGCGAAGTGACGCGGACCGACGTCGCGCAATCCGAAGCGCAGCTCGCGGCAGGTAAAACCCAGCAGCTCACCGCCGAATCGAACCTGACGACGACGCGATCGAATTTCCGCCGCATCATCGGCAACGAGCCGCAGAATCTCGCGCCGGGCTCGCCGGTCGACCGCTTCCTGCCGACGACGCTTGCGGCCGCCGTCGATCTCAGCCTGACCCAGAATCCGAACGTCACCTCGGCGATGTACGGCGTCGACGTCAACTTCCTGCAGGTCAAGGTCAGCGAGGGTGCGCTGTTCCCGTCGGTCAACCTGCAAACGTCGGTGCAGCAGCAATACGAACAGACCCTGATCAGCCAGCGCGCATTCAGCGCGGGAACGGCGGTCCAGCTGTCGGTGCCACTCTACCAGGGCGGTGCGGAATACTCGCTGATCCGCCAGTCCAAGGAATCGCTGGCGCAGCAGCGCCTCGTGCTCGAACAGACCCGCGATCAGGCGCGCGCCAACGTCGTCACCGCGTGGGGCCAGCTGGTCGCCGGCAAGTCGCAGGTGGCATCGGCACAGGCGCAGGTGACTGCGTCGGAGATCGCCCTGAACGGCGTGCGCGAAGAGGCCAAGGCCGGTCAACGCACCACGCTCGACGTGCTCAACGCGCAGCAGGCGCTCGTCAACGCGCGCAACGCGCTGGTCACCGCGCAGCACGACCGCGTCGTCGCGTCCTATAACGTGCTGAGCGCGGTTGGCCGCTTGTCGCCGCAGGTGCTCGGGCTTTCGACCAACGTCTACGATCCGAGCGTGCATTACCAGCAGGTTCGTGACAACTGGGCCGGCGTACGCACGCCCGACGGCCGCTAAACACCTTCGCATCGTCATC
This sequence comes from Bradyrhizobium sp. 33ap4, assembly GCF_032654765.1. Classification (NCBI taxonomy): domain Bacteria; kingdom Pseudomonadati; phylum Pseudomonadota; class Alphaproteobacteria; order Hyphomicrobiales; family Nitrobacteraceae; genus Bradyrhizobium; species Bradyrhizobium sp. 33ap4. The sequence goes on from NZ_JAUMTJ010000003.1 coordinate 204,504, forward strand.
GCTTATCGCGTCATGTTTGTGGTTCTGAGTTAATCAGGACCACAAACAGGCGCGTTTGCTTGCATTCGATAATTGGCCTGACATACCGTTTTGTCGGGCAGCAAGGCGATTCGCGGCGCGCCGGCGTAGCGTGATGACAGGTGCGACGCCCCCTGTGAGCACGCTGCATTGGGCGACACGAAGCTTGCACAAAGCCTCGGGCGGGCTTGATCTGGGGACAAGTCGGGCGGGAGCAGTCAAAATCTCCGCCCGCATCATCGGAACCGGCGAATCCTCTCGGGCTTGATGTAAAATCGTTTCGATGTGGAGTCGGAGATGACGCAACCTGCGAAGGTCCAAGAGCCCTCGATGGAGGAGATCCTGGCGTCGATCCGTCGCATCATTGCCGACGACGAGGCGAAGCCGGCCGCGGCCGAGAAGCCTGCGGCCGCCGCTGCAGCCCCGGCGCCGAAGGTCGAGCCAGCACCAGCAGCCAAGCCCGCGATGAAGAGCCCGCCGTCCGCAGCGCCACCGGCCGCGAAGGCCGCCGCGCCGGCGCCGAAATCACCGCCGCCTGCGGCGCCGGCACCGGCGGCCAGCAACAGTCAGGACGATATCGACTCGCTGCTCGCCAGCCTCGATGAGGCGACGCCCGCAGCCGAGATCAGGCCGTCGCCGCAGCCCGCGGCCCAGCCCGAAGCCGACGTGTTCGAACTCACCGACGAGATGGCGCTGCCGGACCCGGCCGCCGCGCCGTCGTTCCGCAAGGTCGAGCCGCAGGACGACCTCGAGTTCACGGAAGCGCGGAGCCGGGCGCCGGAACCGGCCCGGGAGCCGCCGGCGATCGAGACCGCGCCCATGCAGCAGATCATCTCGGGAACCACGATGCGGGCCGTCGAGTCGGCCTTCAACTCTTTGGCCAACACCGTGCTGAGCAACAATGCGCGGACGCTCGAGGATCTGGTCAAGGAGATGCTGCGGCCGATGCTGAAGTCCTGGCTGGACGACAATCTGCCCGGGCTGGTCGAGCGGATCGTCAAGGCCGAGATCGAGCGGGTATCCCGCGGGCGCTAGCTCCGCCGCGGGCGCTAGCTCCGCCGCGGGCGCTAGCTCCGCCGTGGGCGCTAGCAACGCAACCGGCGCGAGGCTGACTCCCGCCGTTGGGCCTGGCGGCCCTCAATCAGCTCCCCAAATGCCCTAAACGTCGATTTGACGTACTGGTCCGGTTGACTTGGTGCGCTCCGGCGGCTTTCTAACGCTTTCCATGGTCCACAGCGCATTGTCATGATCGAGAAAAACTACCAGCCCGCCGATATCGAGCACCGGATGGCCCGGATCTGGGAGGAGAGCGGTGCGTTCAAGGCCGGCCGGCCTGAACGCAAGGACGCCGCGCCTTTTACCATTGTGATCCCGCCGCCGAACGTGACCGGCTCGCTGCACATGGGCCACGCGCTCAACAATACGCTGCAGGACATCCTGTGCCGCTTCGAGCGGATGCGCGGCCGCGACGTGCTGTGGCAGCCCGGCACTGATCACGCCGGCATCGCCACCCAGATGGTGGTCGAGCGTCAGCTGATGGAACGGCAGGAGCCGGGCCGGCGCGACATGGGCCGCGCCAAGTTCCTCGAGCGAGTCTGGCAGTGGAAGGCCGAGAGCGGCGGCACCATCGTCAACCAGCTCAAGCGTCTCGGCGCCTCCTGCGACTGGTCGCGCGAGCGCTTCACCATGGACGAGGGCCTGTCGCGCGCCGTCGTCAAGGTGTTCGTCGAGCTGCACCGCGATGGCCTGATCTACAAGGACAAGCGCCTGGTCAATTGGGACCCGAAGCTGCTCACCGCGATCTCCGATCTCGAAGTGCAGCAGGTCGAGGTCAGGGGCCATCTCTGGTACCTGCGCTACCCGATCGAGGGCCGCAGCTTCAGCCCCGAGGATCCGAAATCGTTCATCGTGGTCGCGACGACGCGCCCCGAGACGATGCTCGGCGACACCGCGGTCGCGGTGCATCCGGACGACGAGCGCTACGCCGATCTGGTCGGCCAGCACGTCATCCTGCCGCTGGTCGGCCGCAGGATTCCGATCGTCGCCGACGACTATTCCGATCCGGAGAAGGGCTCGGGCGCGGTCAAGGTGACGCCTGCGCACGACTTCAACGACTTCGAGATCGGCAAGCGTCACGGCCTGCCGCAGATCAGCGTGCTCGACCAGGAAGGCAGCCTCAGCCTGGTGGGCAACGAGGACTATCTGCGCGGCCTGCCTGTCGGCGCCGACGAGTTCGCCGCCGAGTTTGACAAGATCGAGCGCTTCGCGGCGCGCAAGAAGATCGTCGCAAGGCTGGAGGAGTTCGGCTTCCTCGAGCGGATCGAGCCCAACACCCACATGGTGCCGCATGGCGACCGCTCCGGTGTCGTGATCGAGCCGTATCTGACCGACCAGTGGTATGTCGACGCCAAGACGCTGGCGCAGCCGGCGATCGCGGCGGTGCGCTCCGGCGAAACCACGTTCGTGCCGAAGAACTGGGAAAAGACCTATTTCGAGTGGATGGAGAACATCCAGCCCTGGTGCATCTCGCGCCAGCTCTGGTGGGGCCATCAGATCCCGGCGTGGTACGGACCCGACGGCAAGGTGTTCGTCGCCGAGACCGAGGAAGAGGCGGTCGGCCACGCGCTCGGCTATTACGTCGAGCAGGAAGTCATCACGCCGGAGCAGGGCCACGACATGGCGGTCGACCCCGCCAAGCGCGAGGGCTTCATCACGCGTGACGAGGACGTGCTCGACACCTGGTTCTCGTCGGCCCTGTGGCCGTTCTCGACGCTGGGCTGGCCGGACGACACGCCGGAGGTCGCGCGCTACTACCCGACCAATACGCTGGTTACCGGCTTCGACATCATCTTCTTCTGGGTCGCCCGCATGATGATGATGGGCCTCCATTTCATGAAGGAGGCGCCGTTCTCGACCGTCTACATCCACCGCCTCGTCCGCGACGAGAAGGGCGCCAAGATGTCGAAGTCGAAGGGCAACGTCATCGACCCGCTCGGCGTGATCGACGAATACGGCGCCGACGCGCTGCGCTTCGCGCTGACCCGCGAGGCGGCCCAAGGCCATGACATCCGCCTGTCGCCGCATGTGGTCGAGACCAACCGCAATTTCGCGACCAAGTTCTGGAACGCCTGTCGGTTCGCCGAGATGAACGAGTGCGTCAAGCCGGACGGTTTCGATCCGAAGGGCGCAAAGGAGACGTTGAACCGCTGGATCGCGCACGAAACCTCGCGCGTCACCCGCGAGGTGACCGAGACGATCGAGGATCATCGCTTCAACGATGCCGCGGGCGCGATCTACCGCTACGTCTGGAACGTGTTCTGCGACTGGTATCTTGAGCTCGCGAAACCCGTGCTGATGGGCGAGGAGGGCGCGGCCAAGGCCGAGACCCGCGCCATGATCGCCTGGACCCGCGACGAGATCCTCAAGCTGCTGCATCCGTTCATGCCCTTCATCACCGAGGAGCTGTGGGCGGTGACCGCACAGCGCGACGGCCTGTTGGTCTTGGCGTCCTGGCCGCGCAAGTCGGGCGTGACCGGCGAGCAGCTGGCCGCGATCGCGACCGCCGGTCCGGTGGTCGATCCGATCATTCCGCCGGTGATTGCCGCGCTCGACGCCGACGAGTTCAGCGATCCCGCGGCCGAGGCCGAGATCGGCTGGGTGGTCGATCTCGTCACTGCGATGCGGTCGGTGAAGGCGGAAATGAACATCCCGCCGTCGACACTGACGCCGCTGGTGATCGCGGGCGCCTCCGACGAGACGCGGGACCGCGCGCGGCGCTGGAACGACACCATCAAGCGGCTCGCGCGATTGTCGGATATCTCGTTCGCCGATCACCCGCCGGAAGGCGCGGTGCAGCTCCTTGTCCGCGGCGAGGCGGTCGCGCTGCCGCTGAAGGGCGTGATCGATCTCGCGGCCGAACGCACGCGGCTGGAGAAGGAGCTCGGCAAGGCCGACGCCGACATCAAGCGGGTCGATGCCAAGCTCGCCAACGACAAGTTCGTCGCCAACGCGCCGGACGAGCTCGTCGAGGAAGAGAAGGAAAAGCGCGCGGCAGCAGCGGAGCGCCGCGCCAAGATTCTCGAGGCGATCGAGCGGTTGAAGAAGGCGTCATAGCTGATAACGCCGTGGTGCTCAAAACCGCTTGCTGAGGAATTTTGATCCCTTCAGCCCGTAGCGCCAAGGCAGGTCGACGGCCTTGGTGATGCCGATCCGCACCCCGGTGATGATGTCGGGGGCTTCGGTCCGCGCATGGAGCGCGATCGGGGCGCGGTCGAGTGGCAATTCGCTGTGCGCGATGGTGATGCCGAGCGCCTCGCAGAGCTTGCCGGGCCCCGAGCACAGCGCGCGCTCGTCTTCCAGCCCGCGCCGCCGGCGCATCGCCGCGAGCCCATGGGTCGGCTCGATCGCGCGGATCAGCACGGCGCTGGCCGAGCCCGCTTCCTCGCAGACGAAGTTGACGCACCAATGGATGCCGTAGGAGCGGTAGACGTAGGAGAAGCCCGGCGGGCCGAACATCACCTGGTTGCGCGGGGTCGGCCCGCGGTAGGAATGCGCCGCCGGGTCGGTGTGATGATAGGCCTCGACCTCGGTGATGATGCCGCCGGCGCCGCCGACCAGGAAGGTCGCGCCGATCAGGTCGGGGGCGACCTCGTGGACGCTGCGATCGAAGAAGGAGCGTTTCAGCGCCTTGCCGAGGCGCGGCGCGGTCGCGCTGATGGGTAGGGGTTTTTGAGCCATTTTGAGGTGGGAATCGGCATGGAACGGGCCGCAAGACTGCCAATATATGGGCAGGTCTGCTAGGGTCGCGGGGCGGGTTGCGAGCCGCGTCAACACCGATTAGCTAAGCCGTTGGTTCGGAGCATTGATCTGCCTGGATCATGCTCCCGCGACTTGCAGGCATCCATGGTCACCATCGTCGATACCATCTCCATCACTCAGCTCCGCCCGCGGCACCCCGAAAAGGTCAACCGGCCGGATGCCGTGTCGCCGCCGAAGCCGGACTGGATCCGGGTTCGTGCGCCGAACACGCGCGGCTATGCAGATACGCGCCGGATCGTGAAGGAGAACGGCCTCGTCACGGTGTGCGAGGAGGCGGGCTGCCCCAATATCGGTGAGTGCTGGGACAAGAAGCACGCCACCTTCATGATCATGGGCGACACCTGCACGCGCGCCTGCGCGTTCTGCAACGTCAAGACCGGCATGCCCGGCGCGCTCGAGGCGAGCGAGCCGGAATACGTCGCGGAGGCCACCGCCAAGCTCGGGCTCAGTCATGTCGTGGTCACTTCGGTCGACCGCGACGATCTCGCCGACGGCGGCGCCGAGCATTTTGCCGAGACCATCCGCGCCATCCGCGCGCGCTGCCCGAGCACCACGATCGAGATCCTGACACCGGACTTCCTGCGCAAGGACGGCGCGCTGGAGCGCGTGGTCGTGGCCAAGCCCGACGTCTTCAACCACAATCTGGAAACCGTGCCGTCGCGCTATCTGACGGTCCGTCCCGGCGCCCGCTATTTCCATTCCATCCGGCTGCTGCAGCGGGTCAAGGAGATGGATCCGACCATCTTTACCAAATCAGGCATCATGGTCGGACTCGGCGAGGAGCGGCACGAGGTGCTGCAGGTGATGGACGATCTGCGCTCGGCCGACGTCGATTTCCTGACCATCGGCCAGTATTTGCAGCCGACCCGCAAGCATCACGCCGTGATGCGCTACGTGACGCCGGACGAGTTCGCAGGCTACGAGCGCGTCGCCTATACCAAGGGCTTTTTGATGGTGTCGGCGAGCCCGTTGACGCGCTCGTCGCATCACGCCGGCGAGGATTTCGCCAAACTGCAGGCGGCGCGCACGGCCCGCGGCCGCTAGATTTTTGCAAACGGCGGTAGGCCGGCGCCGTCACGCGCCGTTGCTTGATCGGGCCTTGACCGAACCTTGACCGAATCTTGGACTGGACCAATGCAGCGCGTTCTGGTGATGGGATCGTCGGGATCCGGCAAGTCGACCTTTGCGCGGCGGCTGTCCGCGATGACAGGGATTCCGACCGTGTCGATCGATGCGCTGTTCTGGAAACCGGGCTGGGTCGAGTCGGGCAGGGACGAATTCGAGCGCCGCGTGACCGAAGCAGCCCAGGAGCCGCGCTGGATCATGGATGGGAACTACATGAGGCATGGTGCAGGGGAATTGCGCCGGGAGCTCTCCGACACGATCATCTGGTTCGACCTGCCGCGGTCGACCTGTATGCTCGGTATCTTCAGGCGGATAGCCGGGAGCTATGGCGAGGTCCGCCCGGAGATGGCGGAAGGCTGCCCTGAGAAGATCGATCTCGAATTCTTCCGCTACGTCTGGACCTATCGCCGGCAGCAGCGGCCGAAGCTGATCGAGTATTTTGCCGGCTTGCGGCCCGATCAATCGCTGGTCTGTTTCACCGATCGGGCGCAGGCGGATGATTATCTGAAGCGCCTCGCACTCGGGCAAAACCGTGCGAGTATCCACTGATGCCACGATTCTCAAGCAAGCGGCGGGTCCGGCACACCGCACCCCAAATGTTCGATCTGGTTGCCGACGTCGAGCGCTATCCCGAATTCGTGCCGCTATGCCAGTCGCTCAAGATCCGCCAGCGCACGCCCAAGGACGACGGCACCGAGGTCGTGGTGGCGGACATGACAGTGTCCTTCAAGCTGGTGCGGGAAACCTTCACCAGCAAGGTGACGCTCGACCGGGCCAATCTGAATATCCTGGTCGAATATCTGCGCGGCCCGTTCAGCAATCTGGAGAATCGCTGGAGTTTTGAGCCGAAGTCAGAAACCGAATGCGATGTCGGCTTCTTCCTGAACTACGAATTCAAGAGCCGGATGCTGGCGATGCTGATGGGCTCGATGTTCGACGCCGCATTCTCGCGCTTTGCCGCGGCGTTCGAGAAGCGCGCGGATCAGGTCTACGGCAAGCCGCAGCTGTCGACGTAGCGAAGCCGTCTCGTCTACATCTCTGGAACGCAAATGCCCGCACGAGGCCGGGCACGACGGATGGTGCGGGAGAGCGTTCGCCGACTTACGGGCAGGATCGCCGCACGCCGCCGGATGCGATGTAGGTGCCCGAAGCGGGGTCGTAGGTACGGAAACGCTGGGAGCAATAAGCGTCGTTGTTGGCCTTGGCCTGGCTCGCCGCAATCGCGCCGCCGATGATCGCGCCGGCCGCCAGCCCGCCGATGATCGCCGCGCCGTTACTGCCGCGATCGCGATAGTAACCACCGCGGTAGCCGTATCCGCCGCGATAGCCGTAACGCGGACCACCGTGCCAGTGACGATACTGCACATGCTCGACGGAGGTAGGCTGATCCTGCAATCGCGCGGGAGCGAGTGGTGCGGCGGACGAAGGCACAACAGTCGACAGCGTCATGGCGCCAGCGCTGATGGCGGCCACGACCAAAGTTCCCAACTTCATCATTTTCTCCTTGTTGTGGGATTTTGCTGTTGGACGAACAATCGAAACAGCAGAGTTGGAACAACATAAAGCGGCGAAGCCGCGTCAAAGTTCCATTTCAGCTAAGCGTCACCGGGCCGCAGTTGACACAAGCCCGTGTAAGGCGGGCCGTGGCGCGACTTGTTGGGCCTATCCGCGCGGCGGCCGGCGGCGTTTCGCAGCGTGGCTCCGCGGCGACCGGGCCACCCTTGGCCGCAACCGGCTGGCCGCCTCGCGACGCGGCTTGGCGGCCTGCGGCGGGCGCGCAAGCTCCATCAGCATGCGCAATGCTTCGACCACGGAGCGCTGCCGCACCGTGCTGCGGCCGATCGCGCCAAATCGCTGCTCACGATGAATGATGCGGCCGTCGCGCGCGGCGACGGCGAAATGCACCAGGCCGACCGGCTTGCCCGGTGTCGCACCGCCCGGGCCCGCGATGCCGGTGATCGAGACCGCAAGGTCGACGCCGGCCTTTTCCAGCGCGCCGATCGCCATCGCAGTCGCGGTTTCCTTGCTCACCGCGCCGAACGTTTCGAGCGTGGCCGCCTTGACGCCGAGCATGACCCGCTTGGCCTCGTTCGAATAGGTCACGAAGCCGCGGTCGATCACGTCGGAAGAGCCGGGGATGTCGGTGAGCGCACCCGCGACCAGGCCGCCGGTGCAGGATTCGGCGGTCGCGATGGTCAGCTTGCGCATCCGGCACAGGTCGAGCAGCGAGCGGGAGAGGGCACGAGCGTCGCTGTCGCCCATGTCAGGCACTCCGGCCTTTATCGTCCCAGCCTTTATCATCCCACGGGAGACGGACCGTGGCGCTCGCGGTTGCCGCGATGCCTTCCTCGCGGCCGGTGAAGCCGAGCCGCTCGCTGGTGGTGGCCTTGACCGCCACGCGCGAGACGTGGACGCCGGAGATCTCCGCGATCTTCGCCCGCATGGTGTCGCGCAACGGCCCGATCTTCGGCCGCTCGCAGATCAGCGTCACCTCGAGATTGGCGATCCGTCCGCCACGCGCGGTGACGCGCTCGACCGCGTATTTCAGGAATTGGTCGGAGGAGGCGCCCTTCCACTTGGCGTCGCTCGGCGGGAAATGCGAGCCGATATCGCCGTCGGCCAGCGCGCCGAGGATCGCGTCGACCAGCGCATGCAGCCCGACATCGCCGTCGGAATGGGCCAGGAATCCCTTCGTGTGCGGCACGCGCACGCCGCAGATCATGACATGGTCACCGTCGCCAAAGGCATGCACGTCGTAGCCGGTGCCGGTTCTGATGTCGCCGAGCTGGCTTGCGAGCCGCGCTTCCTCGCGCACGAAGTCCTCGGGTGTGGTGAGTTTCATGTTGGCAGCATCACCTTCAAACGTCGCAACCGTCAATCCCGCCCACTCGGCAAGCGCCGCATCGTCGGTGAAATCGGAGCGGCCATCGCGCGCTGCGCGACGATGCGCCTCCAATATTACGTCGAAACGAAAAGCCTGTGGCGTCTGCGCGATCCGCAGGCGCGCGCGCTCCGGCGTCGCCTCGACGTCGCCGGCATCGCCGGTGAGCTTGATGGTGTCGGTGACGGGAATCACGGGGATCGCAGCGCCGGTCCGGCCGGCCGCGGCGATCGCGCGCGAGATCACGGCTGATGTGACGAAGGGGCGCGCGGCATCGTGGATCAGCACGATGTCCGGCTTTTCGCTTGCGAGCGCCTCGAGCCCGGCATGGACCGAGGCCTGCCGGGTCGCGCCGCCCGGCGTCGGCGGCCGATGGCGGAGGCCTGCGACGGCTTCATCGAACAGCGCGGTGTCGTCAGGATTGACCACAGGCTGCACCGCAAACACGTCCGGATGTCCGGAGAACGCCTCCATGGCGCGGTAGATCACCGTCTGTCCGCCGATCGTCCGGTATTGCTTCGGCCCGCCTGCGCCGGCGCGCAGTCCACGGCCGGCTGCGACAAGGATGGCTGCGGTACGCTCAGGCTTCGGCATTTTGAACCAGTGACAGACGAATCGGGGATGAGGGGGACGGCGAGGATCGCCGCGCACAGCCCTTAGCATGACCGCTGCGCAAAAACAGAGCGTTTGCCGATGACTGTGGGAAAAGCAGATTTTGTTGCAGTGCACCTGCACTGATGATAGGAATGTCTAAACCGTAGGCATGAGCCTTGACTGCACAAGAATTGTGCGCAGAATAGGCGACGTCAGCTGCAATGGCGTGGCTGACAGAACGACGAGACGGCTGTGACCGGCGTGCAAAGTACTCCTCGTAACCCATTGAAGATCGGCGATATTGCTGTCGCCAACCGGGTTCTCCTCGCGCCCATGTCCGGCATCACCGATGCGCCCTTCCGGCGACTCGCTGCCACTTTGGGCGCCGGCCTGGTGGTCTCCGAGATGACCGCCAGCAACGATCTGGTGAACGGCAAGCCGATGTCGAAGCTGCGTTGCGAGGCAGCCGGGGTCGGGCCGCATGTGGTCCAGCTGGCGGGCTGCGAGACCCACTGGATGGCGGAGGGCGCACGGATCGCCGAAGGCGCCGGCGCCGACGTCATCGACATCAACATGGGCTGTCCGGCCCGCTACGTGACCGGGGGCCAGTCCGGCTCGGCCCTGATGCGCGACCTCGACCACGCGGTCACGCTGATCGAGGCGACGCTGTCGGCGGTCAGGGTGCCGGTCACGCTGAAGATGCGGCTCGGCTGGGATGATCGCTCGCTCAATGCACCGGAACTGGCGCGCCGCGCCGAGGCCGCCGGCGTGCAGATGATCACCGTGCATGGCCGGACCCGCTGCCAGTTCTACAAGGGCGAGGCGAACTGGAACGCGGTGCGCGCGGTCAAGGACGCCGTCACCGTCCCGGTCGTGGTCAACGGCGATATCACCTCGTTCGACAAGGCCGTCAGTGCGCTCGAGATGTCGGGCGCCGACGCCGTCATGATCGGCCGCGGCGCGCAGGGGCAGCCCTGGCTGCCGGGACAGATCGGCCGTCGCCTCGAGACCGGGATCGCCGAGGCCGCGCCGTCGCTCGCCGAGCAGCTCAAGCACGTTCGCGCGCTCTATGACGAGGTTTGCAGCCACTATGGCCTGCGCATCGGGCTCAAGCATGCACGCAAGCATCTGGGCTGGGCGCTGGAGGCTGCTGCGGCCTATAGCTGCGCGCCGGCCGCGACCTTGAAGACCTGGCGGCAGGCGATCCTGACCGCGGAAGAGCCGTCCAGCGTGCATCGCTCGCTCGCCGACGCCTACGACGATTTTGCCTGGAGTGCTGCCGCATGACGTCAGCCATGGAATTCCGCCGGCCGGTGCCGACTGACGGGGAGGCCATCCTCAATGCGCTGCCCAATCCGGTGCTGCTGGTCGCACCCGACGGGCGGATCGTCGACGCCAATATCGCAGCCGAATCATTCTTCGAGATATCGACCCAGTTCCTGCGCCGGCAATCGCTGAAGGAACTGGTGCCGTTCGGCAGCCCGCTGCTGGCGCTGATCGAGCAGGTGCGGACGAGCGGCTCGCCGGTCAACGAATACAAGGTCGATCTCGGCACGCCGCGGATCGGCGGCGATCGCCAGGTCGATCTGCACGTCGCGCCGCTGACCGAGCGGCCCGGGCATATCGTGGTGATGCTGCAGGAGCGCACCATCGCCGACAAGATGGATCGGCAGCTCACCCACCGCAGCGCGGCGCGCTCGGTGATCGCGCTGGCGGCGATGCTCGCCCACGAGATCAAGAACCCGCTGTCGGGCATCCGCGGCGCGGCGCAGCTTTTGGAGCAGCAGGCGTCCTCCGAGGACCGGCTGCTGACACGACTGATCTGCGACGAGGCGGACCGCATCGTGACGCTGGTCGACCGCATGGAGGTGTTCGGCGACGACCGCCCGGTGGCGCGCGGTCCGGTCAACATCCATTCCGTGCTCGATCATGTGAAGCGCCTGGCGCAGTCCGGCTTTGCCCGCAATGTCCGCTTCATCGAGGACTACGATCCGTCGTTGCCGCCGGTGCTGGCCAACCAGGACCAGCTGATCCAGGTGTTCCTCAACCTCGTGAAGAACGCGGCCGAAGCGGTGGCCGATCTCGGCACCGATGCTGAGATCCAGCTCACCACTGCGTTCCGGCCAGGCGTGCGGCTGTCGGTGCCCGGCAAGAAATCGCGGGTCTCGCTGCCGCTGGAATTCTGCGTCAAGGACAACGGCTCTGGCGTGCCGGAAGACCTGCTGCCGAACCTGTTCGATCCCTTCGTCACCACCAAGCAGACCGGCAGCGGGCTCGGCCTCGCGCTGGTCGCCAAGATCGTCGGCGATCACGGCGGCATCATCGAATGCGAGTCGCAGCCGCGCAAAACCACTTTCCGCGTGCTGATGCCGATGTACAGCGCCGCCAAGCAACTTGACCAAAGCAACCGCGATGACGTTCCGGGTACGTCCTCGCCTGCCTCTCAGGATGCACGATGAGGAACACCAATGCCTGCAGGTAGCATACTTGTCGCTGACGACGACACCGCCATCCGGACCGTCCTGAACCAGGCGCTGTCGCGCGCCGGCTATGAGGTTCGCCTCACCGGCAACGCCGCCACGCTGTGGCGCTGGGTCAGCCAGGGCGAGGGCGATCTCGTCATCACCGACGTGGTGATGCCCGACGAGAACGCATTCGATCTCTTGCCGCGGATCAAGAAGATGCGGCCGAATTTGCCTGTCATCGTGATGAGCGCGCAGAACACCTTCATGACCGCGATCCGCGCCTCCGAGCGCGGCGCCTACGAATATCTGCCGAAGCCATTCGACCTGAAGGAGCTGATCACCATCGTCGGCCGCGCGCTGGCCGAGCCGAAGGAGCGGGTCTCCAGTCCCGCCGATGACGGCGAGTTCGACTCGATCCCGCTGGTCGGCCGTTCGCCGGCGATGCAGGAAATCTACCGCGTGCTGGCGCGGCTGATGCAGACCGACCTCACCGTGATGATCTCGGGCGAATCGGGCACCGGCAAGGAGCTGGTCGCGCGCGCGCTGCACGACTACGGACGGCGCCGCAACGGCCCGTTCGTCGCGGTCAACATGGCGGCGATCCCGCGCGACCTGATCGAATCGGAGCTGTTCGGCCATGAGCGCGGCGCCTTCACCGGCGCCAACACCCGCGCCTCCGGCCGCTTCGAGCAGGCCGAGGGCGGCACGCTGTTCCTCGACGAGATCGGCGACATGCCGATGGAGGCGCAGACCCGGCTGCTCCGCGTGCTGCAGCAGGGCGAGTACACCACGGTCGGCGGCCGCACCCCGATCAAGACCGACGTCCGCATCGTCGCCGCCTCCAACAAGGACCTGCGCATCCTGATCCAGCAGGGCCTGTTCCGCGAGGACCTGTTCTTCCGCCTCAACGTGGTGCCGCTGCGGCTGCCGCCGCTGCGCGAGCGCATCGAGGATCTGCCCGACCTGATCAGACACTTCTTCTCGCTCGCCGAGAAGGACGGCCTGCCGCCGAAGAAGCTCGACGCCCAGGCACTCGAGCGGCTCAAGCAGCACCGCTGGCCGGGCAACGTCCGCGAGCTGGAAAACCTCGCGCGGCGGCTCGCCGCCCTCTATCCGCAGGACGTCATCACGTCTTCCGTCATCGACGGCGAGCTGGCGCCGCCCGCGGTCACCTCGGGCAGCACGGCGACCGTCGGCGTCGACAATCTCGGCGGCGCGGTCGAGGCCTATCTGTCCTCGCACTTCTCCGGCTTCCCGAACGGCGTGCCGCCGCCGGGCCTCTACCACCGTATCCTCAAGGAGATCGAGATCCCGCTGCTGACCGCCGCGCTGGCGGCGACCCGCGGCAACCAGATCCGGGCCGCCGACCTGCTCGGGTTGAACCGCAATACGCTACGCAAGAAGATCCGCGACCTCGACATCCAAGTCTACCGGAGCGGCGGCTAGGGCTGCCAGGGCGGGGCGCAAGCCTCGCTTCAAGCTCGCTACCGTATTGAGTAGTCACAAATGGTTTTGGGGACACGGCGCCGCACCAGGGGTTTGCGCCGCGGAAATGTCGCAATTCGGCAACATTGTGATATGATTGCATCAGTTCGCAATTCCCGCGGGCGATCGCTCTCAGCTCAATTGCCGGTATGACCAGCGCAGAGACCACCGCTTCAACATTACGCGCCCCGTCGGCCGAGCAGCCCAATGCAGAGGCGCGGGGCTTCCCGCTGCGGCGCTGGCTGGCGCCGTTTGCCGTGGCCATCGCGCTGCTGTCCGCCTTCCTGACCTTCGTGGTGCTGACCGGGCTGACCCCGATCGAGCCCACGTCCGAGGTGGTCCGCTCCTTCCTGATGATCAATGCCGGCACCATCCTGCTGCTGGTCGGCATCATCGTCCGGGAAGTCTGGCAGATGGTGCAGGCGAGGCGGCGCGGCCGGGCCGCGGCGCGGCTGCATGTGCAGATTGTCGGCCTGTTCTCGGTGATCGCGGTGCTGCCCGCCGTGCTGGTGTCGATCGTCGCCAACGTCACCATCGAGCGCGGCCTCGACCGGCTGTTCTCGGGTCCCACCAAGCAGGTGATCCAGAATTCGCTGACCATCGCCAGTGCCTACATGCAGGAGCACGCCCAGCTCATCAACGGCGACACGCTGGCGATGGCCAATGACCTCGCCCATGCCCGGCCGCTCTACGACCAGGATCGCATGACGTTCCTGCAGCTGATGACGGCCGGCGCCGAGTCGCGCAATCTTCCGGTCGCGGTGCTGATGGACAAGGACGGCAAGATCGTCGCCAGCGCCGAGACCGGCGTTCGCCTGAACTACGAGGCGCCGCCGCCCGACATCCTGAAGGACATCAACGAGACCGAGCCGAAGATCTCGGTCTTTCCGGAAAACTACGTCGCCTCCGTGGTCCGCCTGCGGGCCTATGACGACATGTTCCTGTATGTGGCGCGGCTGCTCGATCCGGCGGTGGTTGCCCAGCTCAAGCAGACCCAGACCAGCGCGGCCGAATATGCCCAGCTCGAGACCCGCAGGCTCGGCATCCAGGTCGCGTTCGCGCTGATGTTCGCGGTGATCGCGCTGACCATCCTGATGGCCTCGGTGCTGATCGGGCTGAACTTCGCCAACGGGCTGGTGTCGCCGATTCGCCAGCTGATGGGTGCGGCGAGCGAGGTCTCGACCGGCAATCTCAATGTCCAGGTGCCGGTCAACAAGTCGGAAAGCGACCTCGCGCTGCTCGGCGAAATCTTCAACAAGATGACCCAGGAGCTGCGCACCCAGCGCAACGAGCTGGTCGACGCCAGCGAGACCATCGACAGCCGCCGCCGTTTCATCGAAGCGGTGCTGTCGTCGGCCTCTGCCGGCATCATCGGGGTCGACGCCTCAGGCACCATCGGCGTCCTCAACCGCTCGGCGGAGAAGCTGATCGGGCACGCCGAATCGGAGACGCTCGGCCATCCGCTCTCGGACGTGCTGCCCGAGCTCGACGAGATGATGAAAACCGCGCGCGAGGGAACGCAGCGCCTGGTGCAGGGGCAGGTCACGATCCTGCGCGACGGCCATGAGCGCAATCTGTCGGTCCGCGTCTCGGCCGAGCAGACCAGCCAGTCGCGCGACAGCTACATCATCACACTCGACGACATCACCGAGCTGGTGTCGGCGCAGCGCACCTCGGCCTGGGGCGACGTCGCCCGCCGCATCGCCCACGAGATCAAGAACCCGCTGACCCCGATCCAGCTCTCCGCCGAGCGCATCCGCCGCAAGTTCGGCAAGACCATCACCGAGGAGAAGGACAAGTCGATCTTTGAGCAGTGCACCGATACCATCGTGCGCCAGGTCGACGACATCAGGCGGATGGTCGACGAGTTCTCGCGCTTTGCGCGGATGCCGAAGCCGGTGATGGAAGGGGAGGACGTCGCCGACGTGGTGCGCCAGGCGGTGTTCCTGATGAAGGTCGCGCATCCCGATCTCGACATCGAGGCCGACATCAAGCAGTCGCCGCTGCCCGCGCAGTTCGACCGCCGGCTGATCTCGCAGGCACTGACCAACATCATCAAGAACGCCACCGAGGCGATCGAGCAGGTGCCGCGCGAGGAACTCGGCAAGGGCCGCATCGACGTCGTGGCGCAGCGCGAGAACGACGACATCCTGATCGACGTGGTCGACAACGGCATCGGCCTGCCCAAGGTCGCCCGCGCGCGCCTGCTCGAGCCCTATGTCACGACCCGGGCGAAGGGCACCGGCCTCGGCCTGGCGATCGTCGGCCGCGTTCTGGAGGACCATGGCGGCCGCATCGAGCTCAAGGATGCCTCCGATTTCCGCGACGGCCAGCGCGGTGCCTGGATGCGGCTGCGCTTTGCCGTCACGGGACACGCGGCCAAGCCGGAGAACAAGCCCGAAAGCAAGGACCAAAAACCGGACGTCAAACCGGACAAGGCCGAACCGGAAAGTGAAAAAAATCCGCCGGAGGAGCCGACCAACGGCCCGGCACAAGCGACCAACAATGAACCAAAAATCCAAGAACCGACCCAAGAACCAATCCAAGAACCTATCCGAGATCCCGCTGATCAGGGGCCAAACAATCAAGAGCCAAATGCGCAAAAGCCAAAATTCAAAGCCGCGACGAGCGACTGACAAGGCAGGTGTAACCCATGGCAAGTGACATTCTGATTGTCGACGACGAAGCTGACATTCGCGACCTCGTTGCGGGTATTCTGGACGATGAGGGCTTTTCCACGCGCACCGCGCGCGACAGCGACTCGGCGCTCGCCGAGATCGCCAATCGCCGGCCCAATCTGGTCTTCCTCGACATCTGGCTGCAGGGCTCCAAGCTCGACGGCCTGCAGCTGCTCGAGCAGATCAAGAAGGACAATGCCGATCTGCCCGTCGTGATGATCTCGGGCCACGGCAACATCGAGACCGCGGTCGCCGCGATCAAGCGCGGTGCCTACGACTTCATCGAGAAGCCGTTCAAGTCGGACCGGCTGATCCTGGTCGCGACCCGGGCGCTGGAAACCTCGCGGCTCAAGCGCGAGGTGAAGGAGCTCAAGCAGCTGGCTCCGGCGGCGAGCGTCCTGACCGGCCGCTCGGCCTGCATGAACCAGCTGCGCCAGACCATCGACCGCGCCGCCAAGGCCAACAGCCGCATCCTGATCGTCGGTCCCTCCGGCGCCGGCAAGGAGCTTGCCGCGCGCACGCTGCACCATGCCTCCGGGCGCGCCGAGGGGCCGTTCGTGGTGATCAATGCGGCCGCGATCACGCCGGAGCGCATGGAGATCGAGCTGTTCGGCATCGAGGGATCGAACGGCGAGCAGCAGCGCAAGGCCGGCGCGCTCGAGGAGGCGCATGGCGGCACGCTGTTCATCGACGAGATCGCGGACATGCCGCGCGAGACCCAGAACAAGATTCTGCGCGTGCTGGTCGATCAGACCTTCCAGCGCCAGGGCGGCACCGGCAAAGTCCATGTCGACGTCCGCATCATCTCCTCGACCGCGCGCAATCTCGAGGAGGAGATCGCCGCAGGCCGCTTCCGCGAGGACCTCTATCATCGCCTCTCGGTGGTGCCGATCCGGGTGCCGCCGCTGTCGGAGCGACGCGAGGACATCCCCGAGCTGATCGACTATTTCATGGACCAGATCTCGGCCGCCACCGGCCTGCCGAAGCGGCAGATCGGGCAGGACGCGATGGCGGTCCTGCAGTCGCACGTCTGGCCGGGCAACGTCCGCCAGCTCCGCAACAATGTCGAGCGCGTGATGATCCTGGCCGGCGGCGGTCCGGAGGCGATCATCACCGCCGACATGCTGCCGCAGGACGTCGGCTCGATGGTGCCGGCGATGCCGACCTCCAACAATGGCGAGCACATCATGGGCCTGCCGTTGCGCGAGGCGCGCGAGGTGTTCGAGCGCGACTATCTGATCGCCCAGATCAGCCGCTTCTCCGGCAATATCTCGCGCACCGCGGAGTTCGTCGGCATGGAGCGCTCAGCGCTGCATCGCAAGCTGAAGGCGCTCGGGGTCGGCTGACCCCGGCGCGGCAGGCCGGCAGTCCGCTGGCGGCTCGAAGCGAAGCCCCGGCGGTCACCCGCCGGGGAGCCGACAGGCGGCTCTCGGGGCGGTTTGGATCGATCGGCGGGGCGAGGGCGGGGCCGGTACAACCGGGGATTTATCCACGCTCCACGAGAATATTCGTCTCTTTCCCCGCACTTTCTTAGAATTGCCACCGTGTTCCTACCGACTGCACCGCGAACTGGCTTGCCTAAAAACCGCGCGTAGCCTCTAATCCTACCGCTATGCCTGCCGGAGGGGGATCTCGTGGCAGGTGGGCAGCCGGAGGAGGCTCCGTCAGAGAGCAACAACCGGTTCAATAAAAAGAAGCACAAGCTTGCGGGACAAAAACAATGGCGGCAGACCGCGCACAAAATCTACAAGACACCTTCCTTAATCACGTTCGTAAAACCAAGACGCCACTGACGATATTTCTGGTCAACGGAGTAAAGCTGCAGGGCATTGTCACATGGTTCGACAATTTCTGCTTGCTGCTGCGGCGCGATGGTCACTCGCAGCTGGTCTACAAGCACGCGATCTCGACCATCATGCCCGGAGCTCCGATTCAGTTGTTCGAAGGTGGTGAGGACGCACCGGCTTGAGAGTGAACTGATTGGAACCCTTCAATCGTGAAGGGGGCGCCGACCGCGCACGGTCGGCGGGGGACGGCAGCACCGGGCGGGTGATCGTCATCGGCCCGTACCTGCGTACGCGCCGTGGCGACGGCGATGCGCAAACAGATTCGTCTGTCCGCGACTATGAAGCGCGGATCGAGGAAGCCGCCGGCCTCGCTGGTGCGATCGACCTCACGGTGGTGGACTCCGTGATCGCGCCGATCAGCCAGATCCGGCCCGCAACCTACCTCGGCAAGGGCAAGGTCGAGGAGATCAACGGCCTCGTCGCCAGCAACCAGGTCGAGCTCGTGGTGATGGATTGCGCGCTGTCGCCGATCCAGCAGCGCAATCTCGAGAAGGCCTGGAGCACCAAGGTGCTCGACCGCACCGGCTTGATCCTGGAAATCTTCGGCCGCCGCGCCAAGACCAAGGAAGGCGCGCTGCAGGTCGAGCTCGCCCATCTCAACTATCAGCGCAGCCGTCTGGTGCGGTCCTGGACCCATCTCGAGCGCCAGCGTGGCGGCTTCGGCTTCATGGGCGGCCCCGGCGAAACCCAGATCGAGGCCGACCGCCGCCTGATCAGCGAGCGCATCACCAAGCTCGAAGGCGAGTTGAAGAAGGTGCAGGCGACGCGGCGGCTGCATCGGGCCGGCCGCCAGCGCGTGCCGTATCGCGTGGTGGCGCTGGTCGGCTACACCAATGCCGGCAAATCGACGCTGTTCAACCGCCTGACCCGCGCCGACGTGCAGGCCGCGGACATGCTGTTTGCGACGCTCGACCCGACCCTGCGCGCGCTCAACCTGCCGCATGGCGGCAAGGCGATGCTGTCGGACACGGTCGGCTTCATCTCCAATTTGCCGACCCAGCTGGTGGCCGCGTTCCGCGCCACGCTGGAAGAGGTGCTGGAAGCCGACATCATCCTGCATGTCCGCGACATCTCCCATGAGGACGCGGAGGCGCAGGAGCGCGACGTCGAGGCGGTGTTGCGCCAGCTCGGCATCGATCCCGATGCCGACGGTGGCCAGCGCATCATCGAGGTCTGGAACAAGATCGACCGCTTCGATCCCGAGGAGCGGGACAATTTGCGCAATATCGCCGCGCGCCGTCCGCCGGAGCGGCCATGCTTCCTGGTTTCGGCCGCAACAGGCGAGGGGATCGATGCGCTGCTCGCCGCGATCGAGGATCGCCTCGCGGCCAAGCGCTCGACGCTCAATCTTTCGATCGACGCCTCCGATGGCGCCGGCATCAGCTGGCTGCACCGCAATGCCGAGGTCCTGAACAAGGTGCTGCATGGCGAGCGCTTCGACATGACGGTGCGCGTCGACGAGACCAAGCGCGACATCGTGATGAGCCGGTTCGCCGCCGTCCCCTACGAGGCGTAAGCCCTCGAATACGGGCCTTGCAATCTTCCGAAATATGACGATGCCGTGACGTTGCAGGGCGCCGATGCGCCTGCGACGCGGCGTCGCACTTTCTGTTTGAAATCCGCGCCGCCTTGGTTCATTGCGCTGCAGAACGCAAAGCCGAGGCGGATCGATGCAGGACACCAGCGAAACCATCACGAAAGAGGCGCTCGCCGGCCAGAGCGGTGACCTTGCCCATGTCCGGGCTCCCGAGATCGTCGATGCGCTCAACGCCCGGGAGCCCGCGGATGCCGCGAAGCTGCTGCGATCGCTGCCGGCCGAGAAGGCGATCGAGGTGCTTGACCTGCCCGGACTCGACAACACCTGCGAGATCCTCGCCGAGCTGCCGAAGGATACCGCGGTCTCGCTGCTGTCGGGCGTCTCCGACGACCGTGCCGCCGATATCTTCAAGGAGCTGGTCGAGCCGCTGCGCGCCACGCTGCTGAACGGGCTCAATCCGGAGACCCGCAACGTCATCTCGGGCCTGTTGGCCTATCCCGAGCGCAGCGCCGGCAGCATCATGACGACCGAGTTCGTCAGCGTGCCCTCGAGCTGGACCATCGCCGAGGTCCTGCATCACATCCGGATGGTCGAGCGCACCCGTGAGACCGTCTACTCGATCTTCGTGATCGACCCGGTCAAGAAGACGCTGATCCAGGCCGTGCCGCTGCGCCGCCTGATCTCGGGCGATCCGCACGCCAATGTGCTGACCGCGGCGCCGGCGCGGAAGCCGTTGATGATCTCGCCGGAGGCCGACCGCATGGAGGCGGCGCGGCTGATCTCGCGCTACGACCTGCTCGCCGTCGCCGTCGTCGACGGCCCCGGCCATATCCTCGGCATCGTCACGGTCGACGACGTCATCGACGCCATCGTCGAGGAATCGACCGAGGACGCCCAGAAGTTCGGCGGCATGGAAGCGATCGACGAGCCGTATTTGCGGATCGGTTTCGGCGAGATGATCAAGAAGCGCGCCGGCTGGCTGTGCGCGCTGTTCCTGTCGGAAATGCTGACCGCGACCGCAATGCAGTCGTACCAGAGCGAGCTCGAGAAGGCGATCGTCCTGACGCTCTTCATCCCGTTGATCATGAGCTCGGGCGGCAATTCCGGCTCCCAGGCAACCTCGCTGTTGATCCGCTCGCTGGCGCTGCACGAGGTGCGGCTGCGCGACTGGTGGCGTGTCGCCGTGCGGGAATTGCCGACAGGCATCGTGCTCGGCGCCATTCTCGGCCTGATCGGCGTCGTCAGGATCACGCTCTGGCAGACGCTCGGCCTGTTCGACTACGGCCCGCATTGGGTGCTCGTCGCAGCGACCGTCGGCACCGCACTGATCGGCATCGTCACCTTCGGATCGCTGTGCGGCTCGATGCTGCCCTTCATCCTCAAACGCATCGGCTTCGACCCGGCCAGCGCCTCCGCGCCATTCGTCGCGACACTGGTCGACGTCACCGGCCTCGTGATCTATTTCGGCGTCGCCGCGGTGATCCTGCGCGGGACGCTGTTGTAGGCTGAGCCTGCGCCCTCAACCTCGGTGTCGTCCCTGCGAAAGCAATGCGAAAGCAGGGACCCATGACCACCGGCCATCGTTGTTGAGTGCAGCGGAAGTTCTGCATCTTGCTCGCCTCGCTGAATCTCTGGCGATGCGTGGGATTGATACCGTCGACTATCCGTTAGATCACGCGGTATGGGTCCCGGCGTTCGCCGGGACGACGGCGGTTTTGGCTTCATTCCACAACGCGTCCATCTCCTCCAGCGATGCCCCCTCCAGCGAACGCCCCTGCGCCGCCAGCGCCTTCTCGATATAGGCAAAGCGCCGCTCGAACTTGGCGTTGGTCGCACGCAGCGCCGCTTCCGGATCGGCGTCGACGTGGCGGGCGAGGTTGACCAGCGCGAACATCAGGTCGCCGGTTTCCTCCGCGATCTCCGCCTTGTCGTTGCGGTCGAGCGCGGCCTCGATCTCGTCGGCCTCCTCGCGGATCTTGGCGAGCACCGCGCGCGGGTCGTTCCAGTCGAAGCCGACGGTGGACGCCTTGCGCTGCAGCTCCATCGCGCGCGTCAGGGCAGGCAGGCCCGCCTTCACGCTAGCCAGCAGCGATTTGTGCGCAGTCTCTTCGGGCGGCCGCCGCGCGGCGCGCTCGGCCTTCTCCTCGGCCTTGATCCGTTCCCAGGCGCTCTTGACGCCGGCCGGCTGGATATTGCCGTCCTTGTCGGCGAAGACGTGCGGATGACGGCGGATCATCTTCCTGGTGATCGCCTCGACCACATCGCCGAACGCGAACGCGTTCTGCTCCTCGGCCATCCTGGCGTGATAGACCACCTGCAACAGCAGGTCGCCGAGCTCCTCGCGCAAATCGTCGAGATCGCCGCGCGTGATCGCATCCGCAACCTCATAGGCCTCCTCGATCGTGTAGGGCGCGATGGTCTCGAAATTCTGCACGAGGTCCCATGGGCAGCCGGTCACCGGCGTGCGCAGCGCAGCCATGATCTCGATCATTCGGGAAATGTCGCGGGATGGGGTCATGGGGCACCGGCATCAAAGAGGTATTGGCTTTATGCCAAAACACCCCTCCCGATCCCAGTAAAACACGCCGGAATCGCGACGCTGTCCACGGATTGGCCACGGCGCCGTCAGATGCTAAATCGCGTTTCATGACCGATCAGAATGCTTCCGACACCGCGCTGGTGCTGTTTTCCGGCGGCCAGGATTCCACCACGTGCCTTGCCTGGGCCTTGTCGCGCTTTGCCCGCGTCGAGATGCTCGGCTTCACCTACGGCCAGCGCCACGCGATCGAGCTCGATTGCCGGGACCAGCTGCTGGCCGGGATCAGGCGGGTCCGGCCGGAATGGTCTGCGAAACTCGGCGACAGCCACACGCTTGATATCCCGACGCTGTCCGAGATTTCCGACACCGCGCTGACCCGCGACGTCGCGATCGAAATGGGCGCGGACGGCTTGCCGAACACCTTCGTGCCCGGCCGCAACCTCGTGTTCCTCACCTTCGCTGGGGCGCTGGCCTATCGGCGGGGGATCCGCCACATCATCGGCGGCATGTGCGAGACCGACTATTCCGGCTACCCGGATTGCCGCGACGAGACCATTAAGGCATTGCAATCCGCGCTCAATCTCGGCATGGCCAGGGATTTCGAGCTGCACACGCCGCTGATGTGGCTCGACAAGGCCGCGACCTGGCGGCTCGCGCACGAGCTCGGCGGAGCAGGGCTGGTCGACCTGATCCGCGAGCACTCGCACACCTGCTATCTCGGCGAACGCGGCGCGCAGCACGATTGGGGCTATGGCTGCGGCGAATGCCCGGCCTGCAGCCTGCGGGCCAAGGGCTGGCGGGAGTACGTCGCGCAGGGTGGCGCGTAACCGTGGACTGATGGCCCCGCAGGGCGCACGGCCAAAATATCGAAAACAACCCCATGCAAAGGAGTCGGCGGCTGCCGGCGTTCGACACGGCAACGTTCGACACGGCAACTTGACACGTCGGGCAACTCAGCGGTATTCTTCTATTATCCAGAAATCGTCCCAGGCCCGGCTCGACCGGGCGATCCGGTATGCTGCGGCTTCTCGGCTCCAGCACTCCCGTCTCTGGAATCCGTGCGCGCGGTCTCTCCCCGTCGTCGTCCCGGCGAAGGCCGGGACCCATACGCCGCGGCAGGCGTTGTGGGTGGGACTCGTCGTTCCAGCATCGCGTAACAATTTGCATTTGGGGTTATGGGTCCCGGCCTTCGCCGGGACGACGATGAGGATGAGTTCGCGATTCAAGGCGACCCACCACGCGATGACATCACCCGCGCATGCGCATGTAGGTAATCATGGCATTCGAGGCTACTCGAAATCCGCGGCCGTCAGCACGATCGGCTGGCCGTGCGGGGTGCGGTCGGCGGCGTGGTCCCAGGCGTCGCGGTAGCGGTGCAGTGTCTCATGCGTCGTGACGCCCTTGGCGGCGACGAGATGTTCGAGCGTCGCGAGCCAGTGCTGGTAATAGGTCTCGCCGGTGTCGGGATCGCCGGCGGCCTGCGCGCGCTTGATCTGGTCGGCAAGCGCCGCAGCCCATTCGGGCCAGGTGAACACGCCGCGGTCATGCAGCGTCAAGGCCATGGCGAACGCCTGCGCCTCCCACGGTGCACGGAACACCGGGCCGTCCTGGTCGCGGGGAATGCTGGACACTGCGCTGGTGGCGCGCGCGGCGGCACCTGCATCCATCACACGGCCTCCAGATACGGCTCGAACGCGTCGATCGAGACCTTGATGGTCGGATCGGAGTCCGGGCCCCACAGCTCGCGTCCGTCGAACACGACGGTGTACAGCCACTGCGGATGTTCGCCGGCGTCGTTGGCCACGGTATCGGGAAATACGTGACAGCCATGATCGCGCTCGACCACCCCGACGTGACCGCGCACGTAGCGTGGCAGCCGTGTGTGCGTCGCGGGATGGATGTTCTTCGCCCGCACCCGATCGCCGGCCTTGAATTTCGCAGGCCCCGGCGCGGCGCGGCCGAACTTGCCGCGCACCATGATGCGCTCGATGTCGGCGACGGAGAACTTGCCGTGCTTGAGCGATTTCGCCGGCGCGACGGAATGCCCGGCGGCGACGTCGTCCTTGGAGATATAGCCCTTGTCGAGCAGCAGGGCTTCCAGCCCAAGCAGCCATTTCCTGTAGTAGGAGCTCGACAGATAGACCTGCGGGGGCAGGGTCTCGCGATAGAAGCGCGAGGCGTCGATGTTGAAGGCGCCGGCTGCGCCCATCGCACGGACCATGGCGAGCACCCGGGATTCCCATTCCTCATGGAACATCGGTTCGTTCGGCTCGGGCTCGACCTTGCCGAACCCGTCCATGCCGCCCATGTCGTGGACGCCGTTCATGACGGCGCCCCCGGTTTCTTGGGAAAGCCGGTGCCGATCATGGAATCGCGCGTCACCAGCTCGGCGAGCTGGTCTTCGCTCCAGCCCTCGGTGCCTTCGGGCCGCATCGGCAGCACCAGAAAGCGCGTCTCCGCGGTCGAATCCCAGACCCGGATTTCCGTCTCCTTCGGCAGGCTGACGCCGAAATCGGCGAGCACGCCGCGCGGATCCTTGACCGCGCGCGAGCGATACGGCGAGGCCTTGTACCAGACCGGCGGCAGCCCGAGCATTTCCCAGGGATAACAGGAGCACAATGTGCAGACGACCATGTTGTGGCGGCCGGGTGTATTCTCCATCGCGACCAGATGGTCGCCGACCCGGCTGACATGGCCGAGGGTGCCGACCGCCTTGCTGGCGTCCTCGAGCAGCGCCTTCTTGAAGGCGGGATCGGTCCAGGCCTTGGCGACGACCCGGGCGCCGTTATGCGGGCCGATCTTGGTCTCATAGGCCTGCACGATGGCGTCGAGCGCGGCAGCCTCGACATAGCCCTTCTCGGTCAGGATCGATTCCAGCGCACGGACGCGCAGTTCGGTCTCCGACAGTTCGGAATGGTCGTGATCGTGGTGGTGATGATCATGTTCGCTCATGCCCACAGAATAGGCGAAACCGTCGTGCTATGTCGAGGCAGGCAGTACACAAGAATGCGAGCGGGGAGGTATGCGTGATTGACTATGTGACGATCGAGAAAGGCCTCGGGCCGGAGGGCCGCATCGCCGTGGTGCGGTTCGACCGCGGCGACGGTATCAACGCGCTGTCGCCGGAGGCGCTGCGGCAGCTGACCGACGCGGCGCGCAGTTTCGAGGACGATAGCGAGACCTCGGTGGTGGTGCTGACCGGCGGCGCCAAATCGTTCAGCGCCGGCTTCGACCTCAAGGACGCCGAGGGGCGTTCTCGCCAGACCATGGACATGGGCACGCTGCGCCGGCACCTGAAGCTCGGGCCGCGGCTGACGCGCGCCTGGCAGGACATGGAGCAGGTCACGATCGGCGCGATCGAGGGCTTTTGCGTCGGCGGCGGCGTGGCACTCGCGGTCGCGCTGGATTTCCGCGTCATGGCGCGCGACGCGCATATGCGGGTGCCGGAAATCGCGCTCGGCATGAACATGAGCTGGCAGAGCGTGCCGCGCATGCTGCATCTGATGGGACCGGCGCGCACCAAGCAGGCGGTGATCCTGGCCGACGACCGGATCTCGGCCGAGGAGGCCTACGAGTGGGGCCTGGTGGAGCAGGTGACCGATCCTGGAAAGTCATATGACATCGCGATGGCGCTCGCGGCCAAGGTCGCTGCCCAGCCGCCGATCTCGGTCGCGATGACCAAGCTGACGGTCAACCGGCTCGCACATGCGCTCGACGATCTCGCCAGCCACATGGACCTCGACCAGTTCGCGCTGGCGAGCCTGACCGAGGATCACAAGGAAGGCGTCGCGGCCTTCCTCGGACGGCGGAAGCCGGGCTTTAAGGGGCGCTGATGCTTGTCGTTCAAGAGCCTTTCCAGGCTTCGGAATGGCGAAGGCCCTGACGCCCGGGCCGGTGCGTCAGGGCCTTTGCGGTGCGGAGACGACCCCAGCACCTTTGCGGGCCCTGGGGCCGACGCTGGGGTCATCCGCCTGCACCGTTGTCGAGACTAAGCAGGTAACGGGTATGATGCGCCCATCACAGCGTCCGCATTTGCCTATGTGAATCGCCATCCCCGTCCTCGAGCTTACTTTCGCCGCCGCGCTCTGGTGCGGGCTGCTTTCTTTGCTGCGGCCGAACGAACGGCCGATCCCTTGGTTTTTGCCGCCTTGCGTGCCGCGGCCGAGCGGGCCGATGCAGAACGCCGCGAGGCCGCGCGCCGCGTTTGTTTCGACAGCGCCGTGTGCGACGCCGCGCTGCGCGGTTCCCGTTTCAGGACGTTGGACACCGCTCGCGAGACGCGCGGCCTGCGTCTGGTCTTTCGCTTGCCCTGGCCCGCCTCATAGGCGTACTCCGCGCTCTTGCGGGTGGTCGCCTTGGCTGCGCCTTTCTTGGGGGGACGGAGCGGAACGCCCGCGCGCCTCGCCTTCGACAGGCCGATTGCAATGGCCTGTTTGGAAGATCGCGCGCCGTGCTTGCCACGGCGAACCTTGCGAATTTCCTCGTGCACGAACTCGCCCGCCTGGGTGGTCGTCGACTTTCCCGCGCGCCGGTCCTGTCTGGCCTTTTGCATCGTCTTTCGTTCCGGCATTATCGTTCTCCCGTTGCCGATTTCGGTTTCCGGGACGTCAACGTCCGGCTCAAGGAAACGGTCCTTCAAGCATCGATTTAGCCCACTGCCGCAGGAGCGCCTCTCGGCGATCCTAGGTTCCCGAGATCAAGGCTGCGCAGTGGCGAGCAATCGTTGCTTCCTCGTTTGTCGCCATGACGAGCACGTCCACCGAACTGTCCGTGCCAGCAATGTGCAGCTCTGCCGCGGCGTTGGCGCATGGATCGAGCTCAACACCCAGCCATCGCAGGCGTTCGCAGACCTGGCTGCGAACCTCGCCCGCGTGCTCGCCGATACCGCCGGTGAACACCAGGCATTCCAGTCCGCCCAGCGTGCCAGCCATCGCGACGACCTGCTGCGCGATGCGGAACGTGAAGAGATCAACCGCTTCCTTCGCGGCTGGCTCCTGGCTGGCGAGCAAGACACGCATGTCGGAGGAGATGCCCGAAACGCCGAGCAGCCCCGATTGGTGATAAAGCAGTTGCTCAAGGTCGTCGACCGACATGCCGTTCTGCTGCTGGAGGTAAAGCAGAACGCCCGGATCGATCGTGCCGCAACGGGTCCCCATGACCAGGCCGTCGAGCGGCGTCAGACCCATCGTGGTGTCGATGCTCCGGCCGTTGCGCATGGCGCAGAGGCTCGCGCCATTGCCGAGATGCGCCACCACGGTGCGCTTTGCGGAAAACTCCGGCGAGATGTCGGCAAGGCGGCCTGCGACATATTCAAAGGAGAGCCCATGAAAGCCGTAGCGCCGAATGCCGGCGCGTTCGAGATGTCTCGGGATCGCAAACCGATTGACGGGCGGCGCGAGGCCATGATGGAACGACGTGTCGAAGCATGCGACCTGCATCAGTTCCGGCCGGATCGCGCTGATTGCCCGGATTGGCGTCAGGCAGCGAGGCTGATGCAACGGCGCCAGCGGGGTGAGGGCGTCGAGGACGGCAAGCACCGTCCGATTGACTTCGACCGGTCGCGAAAATTCGCGGCCGCCATGTACGACGCGATGCCCGACGGCACGCAGCCGCTGGCCAAGATGATGTTCGATCCGTGCCAGGACGTCGGCGAACAGCCGATCGGGCGACGCATCTGGTTCGGCTTGCTCCAACGCGAACGACGCGCGGCCGGCCGGGTCGGTGAAGACCAATCGCGACGCGCCCTCGTGCTCGTCGACCTGTGCCTTGCAGAGCAGCGCGGGATCGGTATGCGAAGCATCGAAAACGCCGAACTTGATGCTCGACGAGCCGGAGTTGACGACCAGAACCGCATCGGACGTCGGCATGGCTCAACCGCCCGCAGGTGTGGCGCCGCCAGTGCCGTTTGGCCAGACCCAGTCTCGAACCTCCGGCATGTCCTCGCCATGTTCGCGCACATATCGCGCATGCGCGATCAAGGCGTTCCGGTATTCTTGCTTGATCTGTGCGGCCTTGGTGGCGAGCCCCGGCACGCGCTCGATCACCTCGATCGCGAGATGATAGCGGTCTAATCCATTGAGAACGACCATGTCGAAAGGTGTGGTCGTCGTGCCTTCCTCCACAAAGCCGCGCACATGCATGTTGTCGTGATTGGCCCGGCCATAGGTGAGTCGGTGGATGAGATAAGGGTAGCCGTGGTAGGCAAAGATGACGGGGCGATCGCGCGTGAACAGGCTGTCGAAGTCGCGATCGCTGAGGCCATGAGGGTGCTGTTGCCTCGGCTGCAGCGTCATCAGGTCGACGACGTTGACCACGCGGATCTTGAGGTCGGGGAGGGCCTTATGCAGCAGATCAACGGCGGCGAGCGTCTCCAGCGTCGGAACGTCACCCGCGCAAGCCATCACGACATCGGGCTCGCTTGTGGCATCTCCGGTTCCGGCCCACGTCCAGATGCCAATGCCGGCATCGCAATGGGTGGCGGCGTCCTGCATCGAAAGCCATTGCGCGGACGGTTGTTTGCCGGCGACGATGACATTGATCCGATCGTAGGTCTGCAGGCAGTGATCGGCGATCCATAGCAGCGTGTTGGCGTCGGGCGGGAAATAGACACGGACGATGTCGGCCTTCTTGTTGGTGACCAGATCGACAAAGCCGGGATCCTGGTGGCTGAAACCGTTGTGATCCTGTCGCCAGACATGCGACGTCAGCAGATAATTGAGCGAGGCGATCGGACGCCGCCACGCCAATTGGCGCGAGACCTTCAGCCATTTGGCGTGCTGGTTGAACATCGAATCCACGATGTGGATGAATGCTTCATAGCAGGAGAAGAAGCCGTGGCGTCCGGTCAATAGATAGCCCTCCAGCCAGCCCTGGCAGAGGTGTTCGCTGAGGACTTCCATGACGCGGCCGTCTTGAGCGAGATGGACATCGTACGGCTCGGTCGGCTCCATCCAGACCCGGTCTGTGGCTTCGAATACGGCATCCAGCCGGTTCGAGGCGGTTTCGTCAGGCCCCATGATGCGGAAATTGCCGGCATTGGCATTCAGCTTGAGGACATCGCGCAGGTATTTTCCGAGCTCGTGGGTCGCTGCGGCGACCGTCTGACCCGGATGCTTCACGTCGACGGCAAATGCGCGGTAATCCGGCAACCGGAGCTCGCGTTTCAGAAGGCCGCCATTGGCGTGCGGATTGGCGCCCATCCGGCGGTTCGCGGTCGGGGCGAGGGCCTGGAGCTCCGGGATCAGCGCACCATCCTTGTCGAACAGTTGCTCTGGATGATAGCTTCGCATCCAGTCTTCAAGCAGCCTGAGATGCGCGGGGTTGTCGCGGACTTGCGCGATCGGCACCTGGTGCGCGCGCCAAAAGCCCTCGACTTTCAGCCCGTCGACCTCCTTCGGACCGGTCCAGCCCTTCGGACTGCGCAGCACGATCATCGGCCAGCGCGGCCGCTCCGATCGTTTGCCGCCGCGCGCCTCGGTTTGGATCTTGTGAATGGCTGCAAGCGCCTCATCCAGGGCAGCGGCCATGGCGCGATGCATCGGCATCGGATTGTCGCCCTCGACGAAAAGCGGCTCATGTCCGTAGCCGCGAAACAGGTTGCGGATTTCCTCGTCGCCCATCCGCCCGAGCACCGTCGGATTGGCGATCTTGTAGCCGTTGAGATGCAGGATCGGCAGCACCGCGCCATCACGCGCGGGATTTAAGAACTTGTTCGAGTGCCACGATGCAGCCAGCGGACCGGTTTCCGCCTCGCCATCGCCGACGACGCAGGCCACGATCAGATCGGGATTGTCGAACGCCGCGCCATAGGCGTGGACCAGCGAATAGCCGAGCTCGCCACCCTCATGAATGGAGCCGGGCGTTTCCGGTGCCGCGTGGCTTGGAATACCGCCGGGGAAGGAAAACTGCCGGAACAACTTTCGCAGACCATCCGCGTCTCGGCCGATGTCGGGATATATCTCGCTGTAGGAGCCTTCGAGATATGTGTTCGCCACCATGCCCGGACCGCCATGTCCGGGACCGCAAATGTAGATGACGTTGAGATCGAGCGCGCGAATGACACGGTTGAGATGGGCATAGACGAAATTCAGGCCCGGTGTGGTGCCCCAATGACCGAGCAGGCGGGGCTTGATGTGTTCCTTGCGCAGCGGCTCGCTAAGCAGCGGATTGTCGAGAAGATAGATCTGGCCGACCGAAAGGTAATTGGCGGCGCGCCAGTAGCGGTCGAGCAGGTCGAGATTGCCGGCGGTCGTTCTTTGTTCGATGGTTGCTTTCATGGAGCCAACTCCTCCCCAAAACTATCACAACAGCTACAGGTTGATCCGGCCGGTGATGATCGCGCTCGACTGATGGCGGGGCCGGGCGGGACGTCGGGCAGCGATAGCGGCGGCGGTTCTTGGCTGCGGTTCTTGGCTGATGCATTGCGTTCGCTGGCTCCAACCGCAGGCGCCGACCCTCGTTCCTTAGTTTGCCGCCTTGGAGCCGCGCACCCGCACACCCTAGCGGTGACGGCGACTGGTTTGTTCTTCGACATCGGCAAACAAGGCATCTCCGGGCGGGACCACCGATCTCTCATATGTAAATGCCGGAACCAGGCAGAGAGATGACAAGCGGCAGCGACTGATGTTTCGACCGCGATTCGATATCCGCCATAGTCATCCGAAGGGTGCAGTTGATGAATCTCATCGACCGCTACTTTTTCGCCGCAACGATCACTGTGACAATTGTACTCTGGCTGTACCTCGGGTTGCTGGTGGCCGGTAGCTGACGGCGCGCGCCTGGAAAATCGGGACCACCCTCCGTCTTGAATTCCCGCTCTTTGAATGGGCCATGACCGCTGTCCTAACGGTGCGCGGAACGACGCGCCTGGGAAACCCAACCGGCGGGAGAACGTTAACGCCTCGATCATCCGCGAAGATCAACTGGCAGAGGTACTGCTATGCGTACGATCTTGATCGTGGAGGACGAGTATTTCATTGCCGATGACTGTGCCACGCTGGCACGACAGGCCGGCTATCACGTCGTCGGCCCGTTCGCTTCGATCGACGAAGCCCGCCCGCACGCGTCCGGAGCGTCCGGCGCGCTGATCGACATCAACGTCAATGGAACCTCGTCCTACAAGTTGATCGATACCCTGCTTGCGATGGGAACACCGGTCACCCTGTATACCGGCTACGACCCCAGCGCGCTGCCCGAGAAGTATGCGCATCTCCCCGTGGTGACCAAGCCGCGCGGGTGTGCGGAGGCTCTCGGGATCTTGTGCAAGCAGATGAGCGTCGCCGAATAGCCGGCGAACTGAACGCAGATCGGTGCGCGCGCCGGGATGCGCAGCGGTGGATATGGGTCCGGCCCCCGTGCCAATGACACCAAAGAGAATGAGCGTTCGCTGCTCTTTCCACACGTCGTCCCTGCGAAAGCATGCGAAAGCAGGGACGACACCGTATGTATTGCGCTGTGATTCCCAACACAGCACTTTGTTGGCAACTTTCCTGGTCGAGGTTTGTTGTCTCCTCATCACCGGCCAAGGCTCTGCCGTAGGCGTCGGTGGCTGAGAGACCGATTGTGCTCCCGCCTGCATAACAGGGAGTACACCATGCCCATCGAGCGGCAAATCTATCGTCTTTCCAATTACCGTGATCTCAACGATACCGAGCGGATGATCCGGGTCGTCGAGCACGCGCGCAAGCTCCTCGCCGAAAGCCGCGCCAGCACGTTTCTGGGCCGCAAGACGCAGGAACCCTTCCCGCAGGCGGAAAGCCAATATGGAATCCTGAATCCTGACCTGTGTTGAGCTTTCGCACCCTGCGGAGGCGGAACCATGCTGGTTGGGGTGATTACTGTGTCACCCCCGCCAGGGAGCAGAGCATGAAGCGGCGCACCGACGCTGGCGACGACCGCGTTCGAACAATCTTCGATGTCTCATGAGATACGTTTGTCGCGATGCCTCGGAGCAAACCCGCTTCGGACTTATCACATGACAGGGCGGCGGCAGCGATCGGGTGACATGTTTCGTCGATGATCGATCCCCTGTTCGCCCGCGCTCAGCTTGCCATCGAAGAAAGTCTCACTTTGCGCGCACAGAAGCGATCGCTCGCGGATCAGCGAGACGATCAGCTCGCCGAGTTGCGGCAATCGGTGCGTAATTCCGCGAGCACGCGCATGGAGATCAAAGCCCACCGCGACAACAGTACGTAAGGCTTTCGCTGGTGGGGGCGGGCAATATCCCTATCGGTCGGCAGGCCGACTAGCGGGCGTTGATGAAGCGTTCGAGATGCATGGAGAATTCGTAGCTCAGCGCCAATTGTCGCCAGGACCTGGCCAGCAACTCGTAATCCTTGCGCGTCCTTTCGACGCCGGACGTCGCGGCCAGACGGTCGGCCTCGTCGGCCAGTTGCCGGCATTCCGCGATCCGATCCGTTGAATCGTGCAGTGTCGTTGTCCTTCCTGAAAACGATGGGAGGATGTATCGCGCCGCCGGTTCACCCGAGATCGTGGACCGAGACAATCAGACAGTATGAGCGTCACCCGGCCTCAAGGTCCTGAGCTGCGCGACGACGAGGCGCAACTCGTTTGCCAATTGGGCGTTACGGATGCGGGTTTCCGTGACGGTTGAGAGGTCGGCGACCAGCGCGCGTTCTGCGGCCGTCTGCTCCAGCAGCTCGATACGTCTTTCGATCTCGGTCATTACACACCCCCGGTCCGATATCGTGACCGGAGTATCGTGAGGCCGTCTGCAAACCTCCGCACTAACATTTGCAAATGCTCGAGCGGATTATTCGTGTCCGGCAGCGTCATTGCCGCGCAGGATCATGCCGGCGAGCCCGTGCGCCATGGCGCGATGATCGAACGGCTTCTCCCACAACGGAACGTCCGCGAATTCGCTGCTCAGCACGATCTTGTCGTATCCCGAGGTGAACACCATCGGCACGCCGCGCGCCTGCAGCTCGCGCGCGACCGGATAGATCATCTGCTTGCGGATGTTTACATCGAGCACCGCTCCATCGATCACGCCGCCGTCTTGAAGGATACGAAGCGCATCGTCGATGTCACCGGCCGGCCCGGCGATATCGGCACCGAGCGCACGCAGCGCGCTGCGCATGTCGTCGGCAAGGAAATATTCGTCTTCGACAATCAGGACGCGCCGTCCGGTCAGGAGAGGGCGTTCGCGCAAAGGTGCAAATTCAGACATGTCGATTCGGGCCGTACCCGGTGTGATGTCGTCGCAAAATTGGAACATAAGCCGAATGCTCGCCTTGTTGTAAACAATATCGGAAAAGGCAGGTTCCATGTCCAATCGGGACATCATCGTCATCGGCGGTTCGGCTGGGGCGACTGCACCGTTGAAGGAGATTCTGGGCCGGCTGCCGGTGGATCTGCCGGCCGCGGTCTTCATCGTATTGCACATACCGTCTCACGGCATCGGCATTCTCTCCACGGTCGCGAACGCCGCCGGCAAGCTGCCGGTCCGGCAGGCGGAAAGCGGCATGGTCATCGAAAATGGTCACGTCTATCTGGCGGCGCCGGACCACCATCTGCTGATCCAGGATGGCCACCTGATGCTCGGCCGCGGGCCACGCGAAAATCTGGTGCGGCCGGCGATCGACGCGCTGTTTCGCTCGGCCGCACTGCACTATGGACCGCGCGTGATTGGCGTTGTGCTCAGCGGCCTGCTGTCCGACGGCGCGGCAGGCCTGAACGCGATCAAGCGGTGCGGTGGGGTCGCGCTGGTTCAGGAGCCCCAGGACGCGATGTCCGATGAAATGCCGCTCAGGGCATTGGAAGCGACCACCGTCGATCTCTGTATCCCGGGCGCACGGCTTGGCGATGTGCTGTCCGATCTGGTTCGGGAGCGGCCCGGCGCGATCCTGCCGATTCCGCCGGAGATCGTGCTGGAGGTGAAAATTGCGGCGGGCGAGCGCGTCGGCAGCGATACGCTGGTCGAGATTGCCGATCCGGCACCGCTGACTTGTCCGGGATGCGGTGGCGTCCTTTCCGAGCTCAAGGTCGGGCACCCGCTGCGATTTCGCTGTCAGGTCGGTCACGCCTATACGGCCGACGCGCTTGCCAAGGAGCAGGAGGGCCGGGTTGACGAGGCGCTCCGGGTCGCACTCCGCATCATCGAGGAGCGCGCCGAACTGGTGCACCGGATGGCCGAGGACGGCCGCCAGAGCGGTCGCCCGGCGGTCGCGCAAATGTATGACGCGCGCGCCGCTGAATATCGCGAATACGCCGATATGATCCGGCGAGTCATGCTACAATCGCTCGATCCGAAGCGACCGGCGCGGAAGGAACCGTGATGGCCAGCGCTGAGCATGCGAACTGGGCCGAACAGCTGCGGTCCGAACGTGCGCTGCTGGTCAAGGCGGACGTCGATATCGAGGAGGGCTGGAGGCGGCTGCGCAGCCAGCAGGATCTGCTGGATTGGCTGCAACGGGCCGGTCACGACACTGTGCAAGCCGAGCGGCTGGTCGGCTTGCTCAAGCAGACCTTGATCGAGTGGGAGCGGCATCGAACCCTGATCGTGCAGCGGGTCGCATATCTCGAGGAGCGGGTGACATCGCACTAGCGCCTGGGAGGAGGATCGGGGATGCGCCTCAGTGCCCTGAACTCCGCTCCAAGTTCGAACATGTGGTCAAACTGCTGCAGGACGCGCTGGCGCCAGAGGTCGTTCTCGTCGATGAGGCGATGGGCTTCTGCAGTCGCCCGTTCCGCACGCCTGATCAGGGCTGTGAGCTCTCCGGATCCATCTATCGTCGGGTCGCCTTCCATCACCTAACTATGACCCTTCCGGTTTTGGAGGGCAATCGATCCCGGAGTCGAGGTTCCCGGGAGGTTGGAGAATTCCTACCTATCCCGTTGGGATAGGACTAAACTCTGCTATCAAAAGACGCGGGCGAGACGCCAGCAGGAGAATGAGAGCCGCTGCAATCATGGATGATGTTGGCCAATCCCAGAGCGGAGACGAAGAGCGCCAGTCCAAGGCGCCGCTGATCATAGGTGTGGGCGCGTCCGCCGGCACCCTCGACAGCATCGAGCGGTTCTTCTCGAAGCTGAGGCTCAATCCGGACCAGGCCGTCGTGCTCGTGTTGCAGTACCGGGATGCCATCGAGGACACCCGGTTGCGCGAAGCGTTGCAGCGATCGGAAGGCGCCCGGCTGTCCGAGATCAGCGACGGACAGCTCGTCGAGGGTGGCACGATCCATCTGTGTCCGTCCGACATGATCACCACCGTTCATGGCGACCGTTTCGCGGTCCGGCGCGCCGAGCAGGCGCGCGCCGAGCGGGCCACCATCGACAGTTTCCTGGTGTCGCTGGCGGAGGAGCGCGCCGAGGAATCGATCGGCGTGGTGCTGGCCGGCACCGGTGGCGACGGCACGCTCGGGGTCGCGACCCTGAAGGATCATGGCGGCCTGGCGATCGCCGAGCGCATCGGGGATGGCGAACCCGATCCGCACGCCGAAGGCAATTCGGCCGTCGCGATCGCGGATTTTGTGCTGCCGCCCGAGGCCATTCCCGAGCATATCGACGTCTATGCCCGCCACCTGCGCCGGCTCGAGGAGAAGCAGGGGTTCGACGAGGTGCTGGCCGCGGCGGCAACCTCGCTTGCGCGCATTGCGGATATCCTTCGCAACAAGACCGGCAACGATTTCCACGGCTACAAGCAGAACACCTTCCTGCGCCGCGTCCAGCGCCGCATGCAGGTGGTGCAGATCGACGATATCTCTGCCTATGTCGATTTCCTGAGAAACGACAAGGACGAGGCGCAACATCTGTTCAACGACCTCCTGATCGGCGTCACGGAATTCTTCCGCGACAAGAAGGAGTTCGATGTCCTGGAAACCCAGATCATTCCGAAGATATTCGAAGGGAAGGGCGTCGGCCAGCAGGTGCGTGTCTGGGTGCTTGGCTGCGCGACCGGCGAAGAGGCCTATTCGATCGGCATTCTGCTGCGCGAGCATATGGCCGGTCTCGACTCGGTGCCGCAGGTGCAGATCTTCGCGACTGACATCGACGGGCGCGCGCTCGCCGCCGCGCGCGTCGGGCGCTATCGCACCAGCATCGAGAACGATATGACGCCGGAACGGCTGGCGCGCTGGTTCGTACGCGAAGGCGACACCTACTGCGTCGTCAAGGAGCTGCGCGAGATGTGCATTTTCTCGCAGCACAACGTCATCAAGGACGCGCCGTTCTCCAAGCTCGATTTGATCTCGTGCCGCAACCTGCTGATCTATCTCAATGCCGAGCTGCAGAACCGCGTCATCCCGCTGTTCCATTTTGCGCTGCTGCCGGACCGGTACCTGTTTCTCGGCAATTCCGAGAACGTCACCCGGCATCCGAAGCTGTTCGCGCCGGTCGACCGGCGCGCACGCATCTTCAAGAAGCTCGAGACCGGGACGCGGCTGCCGCCGGAATTCCCGATCACGACGGCGGCCGGGCGAGCCGCGATCGACATACCACCGGTCCGCTCCATCGGCCCCGATGTCGGCCTCGAGCGCCGCGCCCAGCGCATCGCCGAGCGCTATGCGCCGGCCTATGTGATCACCGACGACCACTTTCACATCCTGCATTTCTCCGGCCGCACCGGCCGCTATATCGAGCCGACCGCAGGCACGGCGACCCTCGACCTGCTGCAACTCGTGCACCGCGACCTCAGACTTGAGCTGCGCACGGCGCTCAGCCGTGCCGCGGAAACCAACGAGGCCGCGCATGCCGAGCAGGTGCAACTCGGCGTCAACGGGCATCGCGTGCTGGTCGACATCACGGCCGAACCAATTCTCGACGGCCCTGCGGGTCACCGCAATTTCGTCGTGCTGTTCAAGGATGGGCCGATCCGCCCTGTGGATCGCGCCGAAACCAATCCCAACGTTCTGGTCAGGACCGAGCATGTCGAGCGGCTGGAAAGCGAGCTGCGCGCCACCCGCGAGCGGTTGCAGGCCACGATCGAGGAGCTCGAAAGCACCAATGAGGAACTGAAATCCTCCAACGAGGAGTATCAATCGCTCAATGAGGAGCTGCAATCCGCCAACGAGGAACTGGAGACCTCGCGCGAGGAATTGCAGTCGGTCAACGAGGAGCTGACGACCGTCAACGGCGAGCTGGCGCATCGCGTGCAGGAATTGACCCGCGCCACCAGCGACCTGAAGAATTTCCTCGAGAGCACGCAGATCGCGACCGTGTTCCTGGACAACGATCTGAAGGTGATGAACTTCACGCCGGCGATCACGCATTTGCTGCATCTGGTCGAGACCGATGTCGGCCGCCCGATCGCGCATATCAAGGCGCGCATCCCGATCGAGGAGCTCTACGACGATGTGCGGCGCGTGCTGCGGACGCTGGCCAGCGCCGAGCGCGAGCTGACCGCGCCCGACAGCGGCACGCGCTATATCGTGCGCATCCTGCCGTACCGCAGCATCGACAATTTCATCGCCGGCGTCGTGATCACCTTCATCGACGTCACCGCGATCACGCGGGCCGAGGAGCGGCAGCGGCTGCTACTTGCCGAGCTGCAGCATCGCGTGCGCAACACGCTCGGCGTGGTCCGCTCGATCGCGCGCCGCTCGGCCGAGACCAGCGCGAACGTCGAGGACTACGCATCGCATCTCGACGGCCGGCTCAACGCCTTCGCGCGGACCCAGTCGCTGGTGACCCGCGATCCGGAAGGCGGCGTCGACCTCGAATATCTCGTGGTCGAGGAATTGCTTGCGTACAACGCGAAGGAAGGCGAGCAACTGAAGGTCGCAGGTCCCGGGATCCGGCTCCAGCCCAAGGCCGCGGAGACCTTCGCGCTGGCACTCCACGAGCTCGCAACCAATGCCTTGAAGTATGGCGCGCTGAGCGATACGGCCGGGCGCATCGACGTCTCATGGCGCATCGATGATGCGGCCGATCCGCGGCAACTGCTGTTCGACTGGCGCGAGCGCAACGGGCCCGCGGTGGCGCCGCCGCGCCGCAGGGGATTTGGATCCGATCTCCTGGAGCGGACGCTGGCGTTCGAGTTCAAGGGCAAGAGCACGCTCGAGTTCAATCCGTCGGGACTGCACTGCACGATCGCCATACCGATGAACCCGCAAGCCATCCATACGCCGAGCATGGGGAGCTAGATGCATCCCCCGATCCTCGAGGGAAATCTGGCGCAGCCGGTGATCCGGCGGCTCAATGCCCTGCGGCAATTGTCCGAACGCGGGATCGCGTTGCTGCAACAGGCGATCCAGGAAGGGCTGCATCGGGCCCGCCCGGGCGAAGACCTCGCCACCGAGGGCGATCCGGTCGAGAGCGTCAGGATCATCCTGTCGGGCTGGCTCTGCCGCTACAAGACGCTGCCGGACGGCCGCCGCCAGATCGTCAATTTCATCCTGCCGGGCGACAGCTGCGACGCCTGCGTTTATCTTTTGTCGGTGATGGATC
The DNA here is from genome assembly GCF_032654765.1 of Bradyrhizobium sp. 33ap4. Lineage (NCBI taxonomy): Bacteria > Pseudomonadati > Pseudomonadota > Alphaproteobacteria > Hyphomicrobiales > Nitrobacteraceae > Bradyrhizobium > Bradyrhizobium sp. 33ap4. The sequence goes on from NZ_JAUMTJ010000003.1 coordinate 242,895, forward strand.
ATTCGATCGGCGCGCTGACCCCGGTCACTTATGCCGACATCAAGCGGCCAGCGTTCGAGCAACTGCTGGCGAGCGACCGTTCGCTGGAGGAGGCGCTGTGGTGCGAAACCATGGTGAACAGCGCGATCCAGCGGGAATGGACGGTCAATATCGGACGGCGCGTGGCGCTGGAGCGGGTCGCGCATCTGTTGTGCGAACTCCATGAGCGCCTGCTGCCGGTTGGAATGATCGACGGCGATTCCTGCCTGTTCCCGGTCACGCAGATGGATCTCGCCGATGCCACCGGCCTGTCGGTGGTCCACGTCAACAGGACGCTGCAGGAGCTGCGCGGCTCCGGCCTGATCGTGCTGCGCGACCGCATGCTGACGATCAACGACCTGAAGCTGCTCAAGGACACGGCGTTGTTTTCGGCCGACTATCTGCACACCAAGCGGCGCGGCTGAGACGCGGCAAGGCGGCTCTATGCTGCTCCCCCTGAAATCGCGACGGATGCCGGTGCGGCGGGCGCGCGAGGCGCCGCAGGCGTTCGCTGATGCGATCCTTGAAATGTCGCAGCGGGACTGACGCGGAGGCGCGTCATTTTGCAGAGCGCACTGACGATCTGAACATGACAGTGATTTGTCGCGACGAAGACAGCGCGACGGTCGGCCGCGCAAGATTTGGATACGGCTGTTAACATACTTGAACTCCTCTCGCGCGGTGTCGCGCTACGATGCAGTTCGATCCACGAGGGCAGGGAGGCAATCATGCTCGATGGAGAGACGGCCGCAGTGCTTCGCGCGGTGCTCGACGAGGTCTGCGGAGGCGTGCCGCGCTCGGATACGACGAAGCGGACCAACGTCGCCTCTGGATTGCTGCAGGCCATTCGCGAGGGACGCTCGTCAATCGATGAGCTGCGCATCGCAGGCCAGGCCGCGTTGCGCACCGCCCCGAGCATGTGGCGCTAGGCGGTCTGATCGGGCAATCGCAGCGGCACGATTGTGCGTCGCACATTTGCAGACGTTAGTGCCGGAACTGACTTCGACGCGCATGCTCTCGCGAGCTGACGCGCCGACCGGCCGTCAGCGCAACCAGGAGAACCCCGCTACGACCCCAGCTCTCCATCCCTGAGCTGGGGTCACTTGTGTCGAACAGGGAGTGGAGCCACAGCGATCGAGTAGAGCGTCGAGGGCTCCTCGATCTCGTCCTCCGGTCACGTCCAGCCGCCATGATGGTGAAGGAACGTTCAGGAAAGTTCCGGTCCTGTTCCTGCAACATGCGCGGACGCCAGTCGTTATCACGGCGTACTAGTCTTACTGTGTCATAAGTGGATCGGCGGGTCGCGCCCTTTGATGAGCCGGATGCAGCAAGGACACCTTTGCATGCGG